>CAYOOS010000250.1:0-6530 GCA_964405585.1 uncultured Acidobacteriaceae bacterium
ATTCAAGTAGATGGCTACTTTACCGAGCCCGAGGGCTTTTTCGCGCTGTCGGGATACCTAAGCTATGCGAGAGAACAACTGCGCCACAGCAATGATTGGGTCCAAAAAGCGAGGAAAAAAAAAGGCGCCCTACACGAGTTTCCTTGGCGCGACATTGACGAGTCTGGTCTCGAGGCGCAGGGATTCATTGATAAGCAGTTCGAATTCTCCCTGGATCAAGGAAAGATCCTTGACCTACTAACGGGTCACACCCTCTACAACGACAGTACGGTAGTACTTCGCGAACTTGTCCAAAACTCACTTGACGCGATTCGGATCCAATGGGAGGGTGAATCCGCGTTTATCAAGGACGCCGAGGTCCGAATTACCTGGGACTCTGCTAGTCGAAATCTCTCAATCGAAGACAACGGGACAGGAATGACCCAGAGGACTATCGACGAGCACTTCTTGAAGGTGGGTTCGTCCCTCTATCAAGACGCCGAATTTCGGAAACACCACCCTAACTTCAGCCCGATCAGCCGCTTTGGAATCGGCGTTCTCTCGACCTTCATGATTTCCGACGAGATCCAAGTTACCACCTGCCACCCAGACGACGAACAAGCCAGGGCGCTCAGTCTCAGATCCCTGCACGGCAAATACCTTATCCGATTACTCGATAAAGATTCTAGCGCAGTGCCCCCGTTTATTTTTCCTCACGGAACGAAAGTTAATCTCAGGGTGAGGCCCAGTGCCGAGCTCCGGGATCTCGTCCGCGTTTTAAAGAGATGGATCTTGTTCCCGAAGTGTAAGGTGACAGCCCTCGTAAACGGCGACGCGCCAACTTCAATAGGGTATCTTGAGCCAAAAGACGCCCTTCTCGACGCCCTGAGCGAGCACGGCCTGCTAAAGGACGCTGAACCGACGGACGCCGATCGGCAGGAACCCTCTCTCAAGGTTGAGCAGAGGTCAAAAGACGGAGTTACGCTCGCGTACGCGCTGAGGTGGTCGCCGTATTTCAATGAATGGACATTCATGTCTGGCGACGAGAGGCAGCAGGCGGAAGGTCTCCGGATCGGAACCTGCGTCGAGGGCATTTTGGTCGACCGCTTCTCCCCAGGTTATCGCGGGTTTCCCCTGGTGGCGATCGCGAACGCCACAGGACCGACTGCACCGAAGACCAACGTAGCCCGCTCCGGGCTGGAGCAGACTGCAGAGCTAAGGAACCTTCTCGCCCTTCTCTACGAACTCTACTGCGACCATGTGAAAGACGAAGTTGAGGCACTACAACACAGCCGAGCATTCTCACTCACTTGGTCGTTGGGCGAGGCGGAATGGCTGCTTCGCCCGCTTTTTAGAGCCATCTACAATCCGGACCGGGCTGGAGACGCCTTAAGTACGGATCTCCTCTTAGAGGCTTGTTCGAGCGTTAAATCTGTTCCAATCGAAGAGAAGGGAACGAGAGTCGGCGTGTCCCCCGCGGAACTCTCAAAATATCCGGTCTTCTGGACGGTGGACAGCGCTCTTTTTTCCTCCGCTGAGACATTGGTCAAGGAAGTTGCGTCGCCCGCGACCATTTCCAATCTAGCTGAAGCAATTGGAGGCACGATCCTGCGTCTTCCCCCAGATCCTTTCATCTCAACTCTGGGTCGGCGAGTATCGCCCCAGGACCTAGTGTTTCGGAGACGCGAGGTGGACCGGATCATCGTGGTCCAGGCTCAAAGGCGTGTTGACCTTCGCTGGACTAATGTTGGTTCCCAACCCTACTGGCGTCATTCCTCACCAGAAAACGAGCAAATCAGGCGAATTCTGACACAGTTTTTGTCAGACTCCGCGCGATCGACGAGAATTCAGGCAGATCCCGGAGCAATTTATATCGGTCAAAGGAAAGTCCAAATTGAGGGAGCGGGAGAAGAGTTGGCGATTAGGAGCCTGGGCGTGACGTTCATCTTACATGGAACAATCTACGCTCAGTATTTGATTGACTTATTGAACGCGATTGACCGATCTCCTGACGCTACAAAACTCGCGACCTACGCAATTGCTCTGCAGCCCTTATTATCTGGCACCCGAGTCCCTAACGCTAAGGAGTACATCGAGAGAGAGTCAATACGTCTGGCGCGTGACACGCCCTATGGCCGCGTCCAGCGGATAGTCGACCCTGAATTAGAGGGCATGCTGCTGGAAACAGATTTTACCGTGTTCAGCCCTTTAGCCTGGGTTCGAGGCTGAAGACCTGTGGGACGCAGCCTTAACGGTGGGTGGCCCGTACGCTAAACGGACAGTAAACTCGGGTGCCCCATCCTCGTCTTGTGAGGGTGGGTCTTGGGTTTTCTTCCCTCTGGCGGGTCGCCCGGACTCTCAACTCTTTTTCTTGCAGCACTCGGTGCAAGCCGGACCTCCCCATATTACCGTTTCCTCGATCCGACCAACCACGGAGGGTGCCCCGGGTTCGGTTTGCGAACCTGGGCCTTGGGGTTCGCATTCCGAGCGAGTACCAGTTTCGAAACTAGTACCCACTAAATAATAGTAGACAAACGGTAAATAATGTGCTAAGCTCCCTCCGTCATGCTGAGGGGACGCCGCTCTTGTACCATTTCGGAACGCCCCACTCCCTCGCCCATACCGCCTTCCGCAGAAACCGATCTTCGCGTTCCCGTTCCTCTTTCTTCCTCTTCGTCTGTGGACTGTAGACTGTCGGCTGTAGGCTGCTTTTCTCTGTATTTTCCGTACACCTTTCCTCCCAACTCTCTCCTTTTCTGTAGCTTCCCCAATTCGTACCGAAAAAATGGGGGGGATAGGGGGGTGCCCTTTGACTTTCAACTTTCAACTTTGGACCACCTCTTCCCCGTAACTCCAATCATTCCCGTAGATCCAAGAAATTCTCCCGTAAGTCCAATCATTCCCGTACATACGCAAAAACAGGGGGGTGGGGGTCATTTTTCTGCGCACCGACAAATGCCTGCCTTGATAACTCATGCATTACATAACTGTATGCTACATGCAACTCAGATGCAAAATGTCGGCGCGCCGACATTTTCGTACCTTGCAACTCCCATCCCTTGCTCCCGTATGTTCTTAATCTCAAAACTTACAACTGATCACTTAAAACTCCCCCCGCCCTGTTCGCAGGGTCAGCGTGACCAAATGGGGGAGTACCGTCCTTCGGAGTGCTCGACGCCTCCAACGAACCAAGGCGTACTAGGGTATGAGGCAAAAGGCGTGCCTCCGGGGAGCGAATGATGCAAAAACTACCTTTGATTGTGGCCCTAGTGGCGATGAGCGTGTCAGCCGGGGCGGGGCGAGCGGCAGCGCAAGGGCCCGCGGGTGTGGGCGCAACGGCGGCGACGGAACCAGTCGTGCATGCACCGCACTCTTACAATCCCATCAAGTGGGTGAAGAAGGACTCGAAGACGGGCGGCGATTGGCACGATGCGAACAGCCAACTGGACAAGAACTTGACCGCGAAACTGCAAGGGGCGGGTGTGCTGGCGGCCAACACCAATATTGCGGAAGCCTGCGGTTCGTTCAAAGTGTTGAGCGATTGCCTGGCGGGTTTGCATGCGAGCCACAGCCTGGCGCTCGATTTCAACTGCGTAAGAACCAGCATGACCAGCGTACAGACCGGCGCGGATATCTCCGCGTGCAAAGAACCGAAAGGCGACAAAGGCGTGAGCCTGAGCAAAGCGATCGAGTTGCTGAAACCGGGCGCGGATGCCAAGGCCGAAGCCAAGAATGCGGAGAAGCAAGCCAGCGAGGATTTGAAAGACGCTGGAACTTAGGCACCGCACAGCAAGAAGATGGAAGATTCGACCAAGCGAGACGTGCCACTTAAGACGACAGTGGAGCGCGATGCGCCGCTTGCCGCAGTGAGTACGTGCTATGCTGCGTTGTAGAAGTGGTAACGAACGAGGGAGATAACACCATGAAACTGTTAGTGGCAACGGGCGTACTGCTCTTTGTGCCGGTGTGCGCACACGCGCAAGCGGCAAAAACTTGTGAAGATTTGAAAACGGAAATCGCGGCGAAGCTGGATGCCAAGGGCGTGAAGTCCTACACGCTGGACATCGTGGCCAAAGACGACACGACGACAGAAGGCAAAGTGGTTGGCACATGCGGCGGCGGAACGAAAAAGATTATGTACAAGAGAGGCGAAGCAGCCCCGGCGGAAAAACCGGCCGTCACCCCGGCGAAAGAACCAACCAAGCCGTAGGACTTCGGTTCTCAGTTTTCAGTTATTAGTTTTAAGTTTTCGGAAGGAATGGCAAGAGAACAAAACCACAAGCCATTCCGACTTTGAACTTTCAACTTTTGACTTTGAACCTGGGAAGTTTACCGGGAATAGTTTTTCAGGTACGCGGGAACGGGCGTACCGGTTTTGAGGCGAGCATCGGGCAGCGGCGCTTTGGGTACGGTTTCCAGCGGCAAAACGCCGGCCCAGACGGGCAGCGCGTAATCCGCTTCGTCGTCAATCGGTCCGCCAGTGCGCACTTTGGCGGAAACTTCCTCTAGGGGCAGTGAGAGCACCGTAGTGCCCTTCAACTCCTGCTCGGTGGGCTGGCGTACATCATCCCAGCGGCCCTTCATCACATGTTCCGTGAAAATTCGCAGAGCTTCCATTTTTTCCGCGGGATCTTCCACCAGTTGCGCCGTGCCAAGAATCACAACCGAGCGGTAATTCACGGAATGGTGAAATGCCGAACGAGCCAGCACGAGTCCATCAACATGCGTGACCGTGACGCAAACCGGCACGCCTTCGCTGAGTGTGCGCAGCATGCGGCTTGCGGCGCTGCCGTGGAGATAAAGCGTGTCGCCGGAACGGCCGTAATTCGTGGGGATCACATAAGGTTGACCATCAGCGTTGAAGCCGACATGGCAAACGAAGCCGGAATCGAGAATGGAATAGACCGTTTCGTGGTCGTACTTGCCGCGCTTCGGCAGGCGCTTGACCTGTGTGCGTTCTGTAGGAGTGAATTCGCTCATCCCACTATTTTACCGTTTGACGGGCGACGCGCCAGAGCCAAGTTGGCTTCCCGCAGGTGCGCCACGTTTCTGCGCGACCAGCCAGGGAAGCAGGTCGGGCTCGGTGAAGACGCGGTTCCAGACTTCATGGTCGGTCTTGTGGTATTCGGTGTAGCGCGCGTTGGCGCTGGCCTTCTTGAGCTGCTTCATCATCTGGCGGACCAAATCCACGGGAACGCTTTGATCGGCATCGCCTTGAAAGACCCACAGAGGCACGCGAGAGATGGCTTGGACATTCGTGAAGTTATCGAAGGCGGAGAGCACCATAGCCGCAGCCCATTTGTCTGGATACACCTGCAACAGAGACCACACGCCGGAACCGCCCATGGATTGCCCGGCGATGTAGACGCGGTCAGGATCGATGGCGAACTCGTTTTCGACTTTGCTGAGAATTTCGAGTGCCATCTCCAAGGCTTTGGAAGGTTGGTTGATTTCCGGGTCGGCCCAGATTTCGCCCGAGGGGCATTGTGGGACTAGCACAAAGACAGGAAATTGCGCCTGCACGTCGCTCTTGGTCCAGAAGTGCGTGGCGATTTCGTTTTGTCGGGTGATTTGCTTGACGTTGTCCTCGCCGCGGCCGGTTCCACCGTGCAGCCATAGCAGCAAAGGGTAGTTCTTCGAGGAGTCGTAGCCGAAGGGGACGAAGAGGCGATAGGGCATCTTGGCGCCCTTCTTGTTCACGTAGACTTCTTTGCGAAAGTTGATGTCGTCTTGCGTGAGCTCGGCAACGGCCGCGGCCGCGGTTTGCGCAAGAAGTAGCGCGAAGAGCGCCGGCCCTATCGCGCGCCGGAATGTTTGCAGCAGAGCCATGTCAATTTTTAGCGGCAGGAGGTTTTGCGGCGCCACGCACCACGCGGAATCCCCAATATTCGGGTGCGGGAGTGCAGGTGGAACGCGTGTCCGCGGGACAATCCGCACTGCCGCCAGAGAGTTTGCCCTTGCCATCGGGCATCACGACCCATTCCGCGGCGTTGCCTCCAAAATCAAAGAGAAGGTCTTCGTTCTCGGCGCCCTGGCCGGGGAAACTGCCGACGGGCTTCAGCAAAGGCGCGGTGCCGCCGAGTTCCTTGATTTTTTCGCGGAGACGATTGGTGTCATCGGGATTGGGAGCGTAGCCGGCCCAGTAATCGAGCGTGTTTTCACCATCTCTTTTGGAGGAGAAGGAAGCGACCTCATCTTCATTGGGCACGCGCCAAGTCTGCTTCGTTAATTTGGAGAGCCAATCGGCGTAGGCCTGGGATTGCTCGAAGGAGATGCCGCTGGCGGGAAAGTTTTCCGTGCCTGGTTCGATTTTGTACGTGGAGCTGAATACGGCGAATTGCGCGCGGGTCACTTCAAAACGGCCGATTTCGAGTGCGTCGCGTTTGACCACTTCGGGGATGAGCACGTTCTTGCCGTTGCCACGAAAGGCGACACCGTAGTTTGCGCCGGAGCGAGCGAGGTTTTTGGTTTTGAGCGCAGCATCCAAGGGCGAGCCGGACTTGAGAGCTTCATTTAAAGGCGGGGAGGTCTTGAAGAAATACTTGTCGAAC
>CAYOOS010000251.1:0-6060 GCA_964405585.1 uncultured Acidobacteriaceae bacterium
ATTGCTGGAGGAATTTGGACCGCGGCCGATGAAGAGTGCGCCGGAAACAGTGTTGGAGGCGTTGGAGAAGGCCGACGTGGGGATTCTTTGCATGACGCCGCAGCCGGGCGAATTGAGCGCGCGAATGGCGATCGTGAGAGTGGTGGAGCGGAGGCAGATCCGCTACGCGCACATGATCGGGGTGACGCCGGAGATCATGCAGCAGGGGATGCGGACGGACTACCGGATGGTGGACCAGTTGAGCGACCGGCTCAGGGAGCGGATGCTGCGGGCCGAAACGCTGACGGTGAAGACGGAAGCCGGGACTTCGATCAGCGCGCATTTTGACCGGGAGCTTGATTGGGTGAAGACGAGCGGATTGATCAGCCCGCGATACTGGTCCAATCTGCCGGCGGGGGAAGTGTTCACGACGCCAGCGACAGTGGACGGCCGATTCGTGTGTGACGCGACGGCGGGCGATTACTTCAATGGGAAGTACGGAGATTTGCAGGCAACGCCGTTGGTGCTGGAGATTGCGGGCGGACGATTGCAGCGCGTGGAGTGTGAACGGAAGGACCTGGAAGAGGAGTTCTGGGCGTATTGCCACACGGATGAGAACAGCGACCGAGTAGGCGAATTGGCGTTTGGAACGAACCTGGGACTTTCGCGGATGATCGGCATCCTGCTGCAGGACGAGAAATTTCCGGGAGTGCATATTGCGTTTGGCGATCCGTATGGAAGCCAGACACATGCGAATTGGAAATCGCGGACGCATGTGGACGTGCTCACGCGGAATTGCGACGTGTGGATTGATGAGGACCAAGTGATTGAAAAGGGGCGGTACCAGCTCGAACATTTGGGACTGGGGTGAGGGGAGCGAGTCCACAGTTTGCAGTTGACGGTTTATAGTTTCGGAAAAAGAGAAGAGCGGACAGAACCTAACGCAGAGACACAGAGGACGCAGAGAAAAGCAGGGTTACCCGAGAGCACAGTCGGAAGTGACTGTGCCACAGAGAGAAACCCAAGACCCAGGTAAAAAACCGTTACCTGGGGCACCCGATACCTGGTCCCGGCCTAGGTAGTAAGAGCGCGGTTGGGAAACCAATCAAAACAATTTAGAGACGTACTCGCGCATCTGGTGCTTCCAGAAGGGCCAATCGTGGCCGCCTTCGGGACCCCAATTGTCCACAGAATGGCGAATGCCTTTGCTGGAGAGGACTTCAGAGAGGCGATAGGTGGGGCCGCTATTTTCCCAAGGGCCGGTGCCGGTGATGAGGTGGATGTCGCAGGAATTGTACTGCTCGTAATACCAGCCATCGGAAAGATTAGCAAGGTAATCGACGGGGTTGTTGAAGTAGAAGTTGTTGTCGTACATGCCGTCCATGAAATTCCTGAGATCGTAGACGCCGGACATGGCGAAACAACGCTTGAATACATCGGGATGCTTGAAGAGGGTGTTGGCGGCGTGATAGGCGCCAAAAGAAGCGCCCATGGTGGAAATAGCAACTTGCGATTGGCAATGATCCCAGATGAAGGGAACTACTTCTTCACGCAGGTAGGAATCGAAAACGGATTGGACGTAGCTGCGATGAAAGGGGTGAGCGGCTTTGTTGTAGAAGCTGAGGCCGTTGATGGAGTTGACGGAATAGAACTTGATGCGGCCTGCATCGATGAAATCGGCGAGAGCGCCAATCATGCTTTGACCTTCGAGTTCGAATTCATCGCCAGCACTGGTAGGGAAACCGAGCAGAGGCGGGCCCCAATGTCCGTAAGCGACGACGCCGAGATCGAGACCGAGGCGGGGAGAATGCCAGCGGTGGTATTCACGTTTCATGCGAGAGACCTTTCGTCCTGCGGGAAGAGAAGTATGCCAGCGGAAGGAAAGATGAGCAAGGCGGGGAAGGATTGAAATCAGAGTACAGGGGTTGCAAGGAACGAGAATGCGGGTAGGATAGAGGGCTATGTTCGACGAATTTTTGGCGATTTTCGTCGAGAGAAGACCTGGTGAAGACATGATGCGAATCGAAAATGTGAGCCGTCGCGGATTTTTGAAGGGGATGCTGGGGACGGGTGCGCTGGTCCTGAGCGTACAGATACTGCCGGAACGGCTGCTCAGCGCAACGGTGAGCACGGGCGAAGAATCGATGATAAACGCGGCGCTGCGGCCCAATGTGTACCTGGCGATTGCGACGGATGGAACGGTGTACATCGTGGCGCACAGGGCAGAGATGGGGAGTGGGAACCGCACGGCGCTGCCACGGATTGTCGCCGATGAACTGGATGCGGACTGGACGAAGGTGAAGGTGGAATCAGCCACGGGGGATGAGAAGTACGGCGACCAGGACACGGATGGGTCGCACTCGGTGAAGAGTTTCTTTGACACGCTGCGCGAGGCGGGGGCAAGCGCGCGGCTGATGCTGGTGCGGGCGGCGGCGCAGAGTTGGGGCGTGCCCGAAAAGGAATGCGCGACAGAGTTGAATACGGTGGTGCACAAACCGAGCGGGAAGAAACTGGGATACGGCGAACTGGCATCCGCAGCAGCCAAGCTGCCTGTGCCGAAAAAGGAAGAGCTGCAATTGAAGCCACGGAGTGAATGGCGGTACATCGGCAAGGCGGCGTCCGGGTATGACTTGCGGGACATGGCGACTGGCAAGGCGGTGTACGGGCAGGATCTGCAGATGGACGGGATGTTGTATGCGTCGGTGGTACATCCGCCGGTGTATGGAAGCGCGGTGAAGAGCGTGGACGACACGGCGGCGCTGCACGTTGCGGGAGTGAAACAGACGGCAACAATTGAGGCGTTCAAGCCACCGGTAATGATGCAGGCGCTGGGCGGCGTGGCAGTGATCGCGGACAACACGTGGGCGGCGTTTCAGGGCAAAAAGAAATTGAAGATCGAATGGGAAAAGAGCGAGCACAGCACGTGGAATTCCGACGAGTTCCGGAAAGAGCTGGAAACCACGGCGAGAAAGCCCTGCAAAGTGGTGCGGGAGAACGGAAATGTAGAGAAGGAGTTCGCCAAGGGCGGCAAAATTGTGGAGGCGGAATATTACGCGCCAATGCTGGCGCACGCGTCCATGGAACCGCCGGCGGCGCTGGCAGTATATCGCGACGGAAAAGTGGAAGTTTGGGCGTCAACGCAAAACCCACAGGGGGCGCGGGATGCCGTGGCCGCGGCGGTGGGAGTGAAGAAGGAAGATGTGACGGTGCACATGACGCTGCTGGGAGGCGGGTTTGGACGAAAGTCTTTCCCGGATTTTATCGTGGAAGCGGCGGTGCTTTCGAAAAAGACGGGGAAGCCGGTAAAAGTGGTGTGGAGCCGGGAAGACGACATCAAGTTTGATACGTACCACTCGGTGGCGGCGATGTACTTCAAGGCTTCATTGGGAGCGGATGGGAGGCCGACGGCGTGGCTGCAACGAAGCGTGTTTCCGCCCATTGCTTCGACATTTGATCCGAACGGGTTGTATGCAGACGCGGGAGAGATTGGATTGGGGTTCAGCGATATTCCGTTTGCGATTCCGAATCACCGGGCGGAAAACGGTCCGGCGAAGGCACACACGCGGATTGGGTGGCTGAGGTCCGTAGCAAATATTTATCACGCGTTCGGGGTGCACTCGTTTGTGGGTGAGTTGGCGAACGCGGCGGGGAAAGATCAACTGGAATACGTGCTGGCGCTGCTGGGGCCGGACCGCGTCATGCCGAAAGAGGAACTTCCGAAGGACTACACGAATTACGACGGCGAGTACGCGGACTACCCGATTGATATCGCGCGGTTCCGGAGAGTCGTGCAGCTTGCGGCGGAAAAATCCGGATGGGGCAAACAGAAACTGGGAAAAGGATTTGGCATGGGGTTGGCGGTGCACCGGAGTTTCTTGACGTACGTGGCAACGGTGGTGCAGGCGGAGGTGAAAGACGGGCAAGTGGATATCCTGAAGATGGACACGGCGCTGGACGCGGGAACGATTGTAAATCCGACGACGGTGAAGCAGCAGTTTGAAGGCGCGGCGGTGATGGGGACGAGCATTGCGTTTTATGGGGAGATTACGGCGACAAATGGAGTGATTGACCAGTCCAATTTTGATGGGTTCCAGATTGCACGGATGAATGTGGCACCGAGACAGACAAATGTACATATCGTGGAGAGCGATGCGCCGCCAGCGGGAATAGGAGAACCAGGATTACCGCCTGTGGCACCTGCGATTTATAACGCGATATTTGCGGCTACGGGGAAGCGGATACGGGAGATGCCGCTTACGAAGGTAGGACTTGCATAGGAGGAAGGGCTGACGGGATATCAGATATCAGCGATCAGAGATCAGGAGGCACGGATGATAGCGGCCTAGTTCTTGCGTGGACAATAGGGCTGGGTGGCAGGGGCGCAGCGATGCTGCGCCCCTACGTTTTTTGGCATAGTATGCGGGTTAGCGGAGGACTCGTTGAAAAGGATATTGGGAATTGTTTGCGTGGCGTTGGCGGGGATGGCTCTTCCGGCTGGGGCGCAGAGGCGGCCTGTGCTGCCGCAGATAGATGAGCCGCATCCTTATTATTACCGCGAGATGTATTTGCCGCAGTTGACGAGCGGGCCGAACTGGCTGACCTGGGGGCCGGACTCGAAGGAATTGATTTACTCGATGGCGGGATCGTTGTGGCGGCAGAAGTTGGATTCCAAAGAGGCAGTGCAATTGACGGATGGACCGGGATACGACTACCAGCCGGATTGGTCGCCGGATGGGAAGGGCGTGGTGTACGTGTCGTATCAGAAGGACGCGATGGAGCTGTGGCTGCTGGATTTGGGGAGCGGGAAGACGAGGCAGTTGACGAATGATGGAGCGGTAAATGTGGAACCACGATGGTCGCCGGATGGGAAGAGGATTGTGTGGGTTTCGACGCAGTACAACAAGCACTTTCATGTGTTCATGGCGGAAGTTGCGAATGGCGAGTTGAAAAATGTGGTGAGGCTGACGGGGGAGACGAAAAGTTCCCTGCCCCGGTATTACTACAGCTCGTACGACATGGAGATTAATCCGGTGTGGACACGGGATGGGAAAGAGATTCTGTTTGTGTCGAACCGCGGACACATTTATGGAACCGGCGGGTTCTGGCGGATGAAAGCAGAGCCGGGCACAGAGGCACGGGAGATTCATTACGAGGAAACAAGCTGGAAGGCGCGGCCGGACTTTTCGCCGGATGGGTCGCGGATGGTGTACAGCTCGTATTTGGGGAGGCAGTGGCACAACCTGTGGTTGCTGCCGGCAAATGGTGGGGATGCGTTTCCGGTTTCGTATGGGGATTGGGATGAGACGAACGTGCGGTGGTCACCGGATGGAAAAGAGCTAGCCTTCATTTCCAATCAAAGCGGCAACACAGAGTTATGGTTGCAAACTTTTCGTGGCGGCGGACAACAGCAATTGGCAATTGAAAGCCGCAAGTACCTTAGACCTCATGTTCACCTTGCTGTGGAGATTCATCTTCCGAAGGAAAGAAAGGGACTTGCTCGCATTTCCATCACGGACCAGGAAGGCCGATTCTACGCACCCGCGGACGCGTGGATCTACTCCGACGATGGTTACGACCGGAGCGAGCGACCAAGTGAGGCGCATTATTTCTATCCGCCAGATCCCCTATTTGACAGTCTAGGGCTGGATGTCCCAGAAGGCACGATCACAATTGAGGTAGTGCGAGGATTCGACAATCGGGTGGAGCGAAAAAGTGTAGAGACTCATGCGGACAAGCCGGAGGTGGTCGAAATAGACATCACGCCTTTAGATTGGAAAGGGACGGAGAGCGGCGAATGGGTGAGTGGTGACATGCATGTTCACATGAACTATGGGGGGACTTACAGAGACGACCACTTCCACCTGCAAGATCAGGCCGAGAGTGAAGGACTTGCAGTCTTGAACAATTTGATTGTGAACAAGGAACAGCGGTTTCCGGATGTAGCTTCAAGCGCGCTGGATTCCGACGCCATTCTCGGCCGAGATAGTGCGGTCCTGCGTGGGCAGGAGTTTCATACGAGCTATTGGGGCCACCGGGGAATACTCGATATAAAGGACCATCTTCTCTTACCTGGGTATGCCG
>CAYOOS010000251.1:6070-6530 GCA_964405585.1 uncultured Acidobacteriaceae bacterium
GGGATATCCGAATACGGCGGCAGCAAGTTTGTATCCGATGAATGCGGATGTGTATGACATGGCGCACGCGCAGGGGGCACTGGTGGGAGCGGTGCATCCGTTCGATGAAGTGCCGGACCCGTTTGCGAAACCGGCGCAGATGATTACGGATGAACTGCCGGTGGACGTGGCGCTGGGAAAGTTGGACTACATGGAGATTGTGGGATTCAGCGATCATGAATCCACGGCGGCGGTGTGGTACAAGCTGCTGAACTTAGGATTCAAGCTCCCGGCGGGAGGGGGGACGGATGCGACGGCGGATTATGCGGCGCCGATTCGCGGACAGGTGGGATTCGATCGCGTGTATGTGTGGATGCCCGGATGGCCGATGAGCATTGATACGTGGCTGGATGGATTGAAGCAGGGACGGACGTTTGCGACGAATGGGCCGCTGATCGAGTTCAAGCTGGGCGGAGAGATG
>CAYOOS010000252.1:0-6523 GCA_964405585.1 uncultured Acidobacteriaceae bacterium
TCTCGCGGCGAATGTGCTGCTCGCGGGTTGCCAGCGTCAGAACGAAGCCGCGGCGCCCATCCAGGTCAACGGTCTGCCCCGCAAGGCGGCCGGGCATCTGGCGAACGAATTTATCTTTCGATGCGATTACACCGGCGAATGGACCGCCGTAACTAGGCGCCAGGCCAAAACTCTGCGCCTCCATGGCCACGATATCGGCTTCAGCGGGTGGCTTCATCACACCGAGCGAAACGCCTTCGGCAATTGCAGTCACGAGTAATGCCCCCGAGGCATGCGCGGCTTCCGCCAGCGGGCCCAGTGATTCCATGGCGCCAAAGAAATTGGGTGATTGGACGACTACCGCGCAGACGTCGTCGCGCAATGCGCTGTGCAAGCCCTTTGCATCCAGCGACCCTGCGGCGGTGTAACCGATCTCTTCCACGCGCAACCCGGAATTCTTCGCGTAGGTTTTAAGCACTTCGCGATATTCCGGATGAACGGAGCGCGCTACAAGAACGCGGCGTTTTCCGGTCAGCCGCTCCGCCATCAGCACGGCCTCGGTTGTTGCGGTCGAGCCGTCGTACATCGAAGCGTTGGCGACATCCTGACCGGTCAGTTGGCACATCAGAGTCTGGAACTCAAAGATGGCTTGCAGCGTCCCTTGCGAAATCTCCGCCTGGTACGGCGTGTATGAAGTGAGGAATTCGCCGCGTTGCAGAATGGTGTCTGTGATGACAGAGCGCAAGTGATTGTACACACCCGCTCCCAGGAAGCTTGTATATTCCAGTGAATTTTCCGCCGCGCGCGCCTGGAAATATTCGATGATTTCCGGCTCCGAGAGCGGCCCTGGAAGATTCAACGGTTTTTTCAGGCGGTAGGCTTCCGGAATTGTGGAGAACAGTTCGTCTACGGATTTAACGCCGATCGCGTCCAGCATCTCCTGCCGTTCGGCCGGGCTCTTCGGGAGATAGCGCATCAGCTGGACGCTTCCTTCTGCTTTTCCGCAATGAACGCTTCATAGGCTGCGGCGTCCAGAAGGGAATTGACTTCGGCGGGATTGGACAGTTTTACTCTTACAAGCCATCCCGCGCCGTGCGGGTCATTGTTCAACGTTTCCGGCTTGTCGTTCAGCGCGGCGTTTGCTTCCACGACGTCGCCGCTTGCCGGGGCGTAAATCTCGCTGACCGCTTTGACGGACTCGACGGAGCCAAGCGTCTTACCCGCGGTCACTTTCGTTCCTGCCACGGGCATTTCCACGAACACAACGTCGCCCAATTCGTGCTGGGCGTAGTCCGTGATGCCGATCGTGGCGATGCCGTCCTTCACGACGATCCATTCATGCTCTTTCGTGTAGCGATATTCTTTTGGGTACGCCATTCCACCACTCCTTTAAGGATTCTGCTGCCTACCAGCTCTACGCCGCCTGCACTTTCCTGGGCCGCTTGTAAAACGGAGTTGCCACCACTTGCGCGCGGCACTTCTGCGAACGAATTTCGACCCAGATCGAGGTTCCGACGGCCGACATCGCCGGCGGCACATAGGCCAGCGCAATATTCTTGCATAGGGTTGGCGACGGCGAGCCGCTCGTCACCACGCCAATCACTTCGCCTGCTTCGTTCAGGCAGCGGTACTCATCACGGGCGATGCCGCGCTCGACCATTTCCAATCCGACCAGCGTACGATGCAGTCCAGCCGCGCGAGCCTTTTCCAGAGCCGCGCGCCCGATGAAGTCGCCCTTTTCCATACGGCAGTAGCGATCCAGACCTGCTTCCCAGACATTGATTTTCTCGCTGATTTCGTGGCCGTACAACGCCATTTTCGATTCCAGCCGCAGGGTGTTCCGCGCGCCGAGCCCGCAGGGAACGATGCCGGCGTCCTTGCCCGCCGCGAGCACGTCGTTCCACACGCGCTCGCCGGTGGCGACGTCAGAGGGCACGTAAATCTCGAAGCCATCTTCGCCCGTGTAGCCCGTGCGGGCGATTAATGTATTTTTCAGACCGCAAACGGTGCCGTGCGTGAACCAGTAGTTCTTGATGCCGTCCAGATTCGCGTCGGTCAGTTTGCGCAATACGTCCACGGCGCGCGGTCCTTGAATCGCCAGTTGAGTGTAGGCGTCGCTTAATTCCTCGACCTGGCAATCGAAGTTCTTGGTATTTTCGCACACCCAGGAAATGTCTTTCTCGCGCGTTCCGGCGTTGATCACCAGCAGAAAATCGTCTTCACCCAGACGGTGCACGATCACGTCGTCCACAAACGTGCCTTCGGGATAGAGCATCGCCGAATATTGCGCCTGGCCAATGGCCAGCCGAGACGCATCGTTCATAGTGACGTGCTGCACGGCTGCCAGCGCGCCACCGGCATGTTTTCCGGTGTGCACTCGGATGTCGCCCATGTGGCTGACGTCAAACAAGCCGCATGCACTGCGCACCGCGCGGTGTTCGGCGACGAGCCCGCCGCTCGAAGGGTACTCCACCGGCATATCCCAGCCGCCAAAATTGACCATTTTGGCGCCAAGACGGCGGTGCACCGCGTTTAACGGTGTTTTGCGAAGGACAGGATTGGAAGGAGTTGTGGCCGGTTCCATGCCGAGCGCTCGGGCAATTCGGATGGTAACATGCGCGCGGCGAGAGGGTCAAAACTGGCGGTCGTGAGTCTGATGCCATTCAATTGAGGTTTGAACGCTGCCTTAGCAAAAAAATTCGCCGCTTCCGGTTGGCTGCTTTCATCCCACTCGGTCAACCAGGACTCGGAGTGGTCATATTATTGAAACGGGCACGGACGCTTGGACGTCTATCAAACATCGGCGAGGGAAGTGTACTCAGTTGAAATGCGAAATCCGTGTGTCTATGCCGCGGGATCGGTCTGCTCGTCAAAACGGAGGGAAACGAAAATGAGCTTCAGGAGAGCGTTGGACCTGCTGGTTGTGCTGGTGTGTTCGTTGTGTTTGGGATCGGCGATTAGCGCGCAGGGAACATTGCGCGTTGGGGCGTCGCGCGTTGACATTACTCCTCCCGCGGACCCGACGCATCCGCCATCAGGAAAATATGCGCACGAAAAGCTTTACGTGCGTGCAATCGTAATCGATAACGGCACGGCGCGCGCGGCATTGATTGGCGCGGACCAGGGTGGGCTTTCTGAAGTAATTTGGCAGGCTGCCTCGAAACAGATCGCCGCTGACCTGAACTGCCCGGTCGAAAATATTGTGATGTCTGCGACGCACACGCATAGCGGTTGGGGCCCTGGCGGTTTTCCGGGCATGCGTGGTCAAAGGCCCAATCCCAACGAACCGCCCCCGCCGCTCGTTGGTCAGATTGTGGATGCCGTGCGACAAGCCAAAGCGAGCCTGCAACCGGCGCGCGTTGGATTCGGTTCCGGAAAGTCCTACTTGAATGTGAATCGTGATGCCATCGATGGCGATACGCACTTGTGGACGCAGGCGGCGAATCTTGAAGCGCCTTCGGACAAGACCGTGGCCGTCGTCGAATTCCTTGCGGCTTCGGGACAACCGATTGCCGTGTACATGGACTATGCGATGCATCCTGTAAACGGCTTCCTGGCGGGACTCACCAGCGCTGATTTTGCGGGTGCTACCTCCCGGTATGTCGAACAGGCATTTGACGACAAGACGGTTGCAGTCTTCGTGCAAGGAGCGAGTGGCGACCAGAATCCACTGTATCTCCGCGCCGGAACCAATGCCATGGCCTCTCAGGGTGGCGTACCCATCACCGGATTCGTGATGACACGCGAACCGATCGAGGCGCCTATCCGCGATGGAAAAGTAAAGCCCGGCCCTGTCGATCCGAAAGTGGAGGATACGCTGGAACGCGTGATGGACAGCGAAGGGGTATTGCTGGGTGAGGAAGTGATTCGCGTTATGACGAATATCAAACAATTCCACGCAACCCCAACCATTGCCGCTGCTCAGAAAATCGTGACCTGCCCTGGCCGCAAGCGCACCGATAGCGGCCGCGAAGGAATGGCTGGAACTTACCAGGACGGAGACACGGTGGAAATCCGTCTGGGCGTGCTCCGCATTGCGAATATCGAAGTCACTTCGGTGGATGGCGAGGTGTATACCCCGATTGCTCAGCGGCTCAAGCGAGAGTCTCCCATGGCGAATACATTCATGGTGACATTGGCGAATGGCAGGGCAAACTCCGGCTACATTCCGAACGATACGGCTTTCGGGGCGCAAACTTTCCAGGTACTCGGATCAAGCTTGAAACCCGGTTGCGCGGAAACCGCGATCGTGAATGGATTGCTGGATTTGATGGCCGCAACCCAAAAGAAATAAATGAACTCGACCGTGCTCTCGTGAGCGGGACACATTAGCTGGTTCCTTTGCTCGCGTTCGTGCGCTTTGCAAAGCTGCAGCGAGACTTTTCAGGAGTGTTACGCATGAGACGGACTTGGATTTTTGCCGCTCTAGTTCTGTTCACTCAGGTCGCTTCCGGGGAACCCACGGTTACACGAACTTCCTGGGGCAAGGACGCCAATGGCACGCCGGTCGAGCTTTTCACGATCACGGCCCCCAATATTGAGGTGAAGCTTGCCACTTACGGCGCGCGCATCGTAAGCATACGCGTGCCTAATCGGACGGGGCAGATGAGCAATGTGCTCGTCGGGCCCGATTCTCTGGCAGGATTTCTTGAGAATCGCACTTCGGTGATGGGCGCAACCATCGGACGCTATGCCAATCGCATTGCCGGCGGCGAATTCGCTTTGAATGGCACGAAGTACAGCATCCCGAAAAACAATGGTGGTAACGCTCTTCACGGGGGAACCATTGGATTCGATCGCAAAGTATGGAACGCCAGAATTATTCCCAATGGCGTTGAGATGTCCCTGGTATCCCCCGACGGAGACATGGGATTTCCTGGAAACCTTACCGTACGCGTAAGCTTCACATTGAGCGAACGCCACGGGAAGCCTGCTTTGGTCCTTAACTATTTCGCCGAGACGGACAAACCCACCTTAGTTAACCTGACCAATCATGCATTCTTCAATTTGTCCGATGACGTCACGACTTCCGTCATGGGAGATGCCGCGCTCATTAACGCGGATAAGTACACTCCCGTGAATCAGACGGGAATTCCGACGGGTGCCCTAGAGACTGTGCAAGGGACGCCATACGATTTTCGGGCTTTCCGTCCGATCGGAGATAAAGCGCCGGAGCGCGGCTACGACAACAACTTCGTTCTTCGATCAGCCTCCGTTGATGATCTTGCGGCAGAGGTGGATGACCCTGCGAGCGGCAGAAGCCTGCAGGTGTTTACCACCGAGCCCGGTTTGCAATTCTTTGTCCCCCGGTTTCCTCCCCCTCCACCGGCCGCTGACGGAACGCGCCGCATTCCACTCGCGGCATTCTGCCTGGAAACTCAACACTTTCCTGACTCGCCGAACCACCCCGCTTTTCCTTCGACGGTCATTCTTCCGGGGAAGACGTTTCAGTCGACAACCGTCTACGTCTTTGGCTTGAATCCGGTTTCGCCAAAGTAGAGTTGAGCTGTCGGTGAGCCCGTTCAAGGGAACGAACGAAATAAGTGGATGGAGTTTCTGAAGTAATCCGGAATCGGAACAAGCAGGAGGAAGCAAGAACAGAAAGGAAATTTTGGCCGTGGTGCTTGCGATCTGCAGTGAGGATGGTAACCCGCGCGCCGCGAATGGCTCAAAAGAGCTGCTTGTGCGAGAGTCTCCGACTGGGGTGTCAACCGTTACTTGTCCACGCAGCAGACAACACTGGTATAAGATCTGACCATCTATGCGCGATCCGGAACCTGACCACCAACTGGAATCTCTTGCACGCATGGCTTTGAAATTTCTCTTTATCAACCACGGAGCAGAGGTTGTTTCAAACGAATGTTTGCCTGGAATGGGCAATTCACAAATTTTCATCCGAGTGCTCGACATAGAATTTCGGATTATTCAAAGTGGTGGTAGTTTCTCCGTATTGGCTGCACCATGCCATGCGCGTGAAAGCTGGCAATCGGTTGAGTCTCTTTTGGTGGCGATAGACCAGGACCATAGCCTCCCTCCTCCGCCAGTTTATGGCTCTCTTGCAGATTTGGGCGGCTTATTAGAGTCGCGGCTGCTGCTTCTAAATGCTGCTCTATCCCGAGAACGTTTTGCCTCGACGGTTCAAGCTGCCAGACAGTCCAAGATGAGAGATTTGATCGCTCTCAAGCCAAGCGTTGCAATTCAGCCGTCGACCGCGCGACGCGTTGCAGTGGCTGCAGTTCAGAGAGTTGCAAAAACTGTGAAGTTTCTAACCCCAAAGCAGAAAGACAGTCGGGCCAAATTCCTGCCAATCGGCAGCGACCCCAATCTTGAGCAACAAGTTAGACAAGAGTTTGACTGCCTTTTCAGACAGTTCGGAGCTCAAATAAATTCAAATGGACGATTGGCAATAATGGACTTCGCTACGGTCACATTTGATGCAGGCAATATGCGCGTCCGGGCTAGTCGCGACCGCGGCTCTGTCCATGTTTCGCTGGCACCGATTCACGCCGTAAGGGAATGGCACGGCCTCGGTGTTGTTCTGCTG
>CAYOOS010000253.1:0-6516 GCA_964405585.1 uncultured Acidobacteriaceae bacterium
AGGCAGCCAAAGACGTTAGCGCGGGAGGGAATGGAAGCGTCGCCGGGAAGGTGGAGGAGGTGCGCGGACCAGTCTTGCAGTTTAGCGGCGACGCGGGGGGAGAAAAGCAGGCTGACATGGGAAGTGCCGGGAATGATGGAGAACTGCACCGTGGGATCGGATTGCGAAAAAGCAAGGTCGGCGGCGTTGCCAACGAGACCCGAGAATTCGTATTGGCCAACCAGGATGAGGGTGTTGGGCTGAATTGGCGGGGGAATCAGGTAGAGAAGGTTTTCCGGGGCGACGCCGTGCGCGGTTTGCATAGGCGCGGGAGAAATGGCGATGACACCTGCGGGACGGAATTTGGGTGCGATGCGGAGAGCGATGTCTCCACCCATGGAATGGCCCAGGAGGATAGTGCGTTCTGGAAGAACCCAGCCACGGGCGGCGAGGCCACGGGCGAACGATATGGCGCAGGATTCGGCTTGATCAGGAGTAAAAGGACCAGCGGAGCGGCCATGGCCGGGAAGATCGGGGATATAGACAGTCAAGCCTTGCGCGGCCAGAGTTCGCGCGAGGTAGGACATGATGATCTTGTTGGCGGCCACGCCGTGGAAGAGAATGGCGGCGCCGCGCTCGGGGTCATCGCCAAGGCCGGACTTCTGGACGACATCCACAACGAGGGGGCAGGAGCCGGCGTTGACGATGTAGCGGCGTTCGGAAAAGCCGCGCGCGGAGTATAGGGTGAGCGCCACGCCGAGGAGAAGAAGAGAAATGCCGGTGATTGCAAAAATCGCCTGTTTCTGTTTCATGCCGTGGGCCGCCTTGAGGAGCGAGGCTTTAGAGGGGCGTGATAAACTGAATGTCTGTACTGCGAATTACGGCCACAAAGTTGGGCGAGCATGGTGAGCCTTTGCATCCAGCGGTCCTGACACTTGAAGAAATCATTTTGCGGTTTGGGCGGGAGAAACGCAACGGTAAGCGCGTGGTGTTTACGAACGGGTGTTTCGATTTGCTGCATCCGGGGCACATCGAGAGCCTGGAAACGGCGCGCGCGCTGGGCGATGTGCTGATTGTGGGTATTAACAGCGATGAGAGCGTGCGAACACTGAAGGGACCGGGAAGGCCGGTGATTCCAGCGGAAGAGCGCGCGGAGATTCTGGCGAGCCTGGAATGCGTGGATGCGGTTTTGATTTTTGAGGAGTTGACGCCACAGAGAGTGATCGCGGCGCTGCTGCCGGATGTGCTGGTTAAGGGCGGCGACTGGCCGGGGAATCAGATCGTGGGACGGGAAGAGGTGGAAGGTGCGGGAGGCAAGGTCGTGCGGGTTGATGTGGTGGATGGGTACTCGACTTCGGAGATTTTGAAAAAGATCCGAGGAGAAAAGAAAGAAGGACGGTAACACAGAGTTCACAGAGGTAAGAACACAGAGGTCACAGAGATAAGAAGGACGGATATTGGGTGGTGGATTGAAGCTACAGGGTAGGGTGGAAGATCCAGTAAGAGAAAAACGAAAAACCAGGGAATGATACTACCGGCAGTCAGAGAGAGATTGGAGGGTTTGCTGCGCCATGCCTCGATCGAGGGCGTGGTGGCGGAGTTGCGCGCGGGCGGCGGGTTGGTGGGGCTTTCGGGATTACAGGACGTGGCCAAGGCGCTGGTAGCGGCGCACGTGACACATGAATTGCGGCGGCCAGCATTTTTTGTTACGGAGAACAACCGGCGCGCGGAGGAGTTGGGGGAGAGTCTGCGCTTTTTCGCGCAGATTTTTCCGGGGTCGACGGGCGGGATCGCGGTGCTGCCGGCGTTTGACAGCCTGCCGTGGGATCCGCAAACACCTCACGCGGACATTCTGGAGCGGCGGGCGGCAACTTTGTACCGGCTGGCGAACGGGGAAGTGTCTCTGGTGATTGCGCCGATGGCCGCGGCGCTGTGGCGGTATCAGGATCCGTACGTTTATTTGACGCTGGCGCGGACGCTGGCCAAGGATTCGGAGGGCGCGCACGGCGAACTCATCACCCATTTGGCGAGCACGGGTTATGCGCGAACGGAAATGGTGGAATTACCCGGGCAGTTTGCGGTGCGTGGCGGGATTGTGGACGTGTTCTCGCCGGAGGCTCCACGACCTGTGCGGATCGAACTTTTGGGCGACACAGTGGAAAGCGTACGCGAATTCGATCCGCGAACACAGCGTTCGATCTCACCGGTGGTGCGAACCACGATTTTGCCGCTGACGGAGTGGAGCGTGCCCGCGCCGGGAAGCGCGGAGGCGGAGGCGTGGGAGCCGGGAAGCTGGTTTGGCGGGGACAAAGCGCCCGGGGGAAGCGCGCTGCTGGAATTGGCGGAAAGTTCGTTGAAGCCCATTGTGTTCCTGGACGAGCCGGAGAAGCTCCGTGACGCGCGCAAGAAGTTGCTGGAGCAGGCGACGGAGAATTACGAACGCCACGGGCAGGCGAATGCGCCGACAGTGAATGATTATTTCTGGAACGAGCAGGAATGGGAACGGGCGGTAACGAAATGTTCGCGGATCGAGCTGGAGCAGTTGGGATTAACGGATGGCGGCGGGAAACACTTTGAGCTAGTTGCGCGATCCACAACGCGGTTTCACGGCGATGTGGTGGCGTGCATGGCGGACGTAAAGGCGCAACTGGCGGGCGGCGGCACGGTGCTGTTGACGGCGGCGAGCACGGGGGAACTGGAACGCTACGCCGACATTTGCCGCGAATACGAAGTGCCATACGTGCTGGGAGAGACGGAAGAAGCGGCGGCGGGATTCACGGCGGAAAACGCATCCGAGACGGCGGCGCTGCTGCTGGTACGCGCGCCATTTGCGGCGGGCGTGGCGTTTCCGGAGGCGAAGCTTACGCTGTATGGCAACGCGGACCTGTTTGACGTAACGCCTGCAGTGGAGCGGCCGGGGCGGAAGATTCGGACCTCTGGATTTTTCGGGGATTTTGCGGATTTGAAGTCGGGGGATTACGTGGTGCATGTGGACCACGGCATCGGCCAGTTTGAAGGTTTGCGGCTGATCGAATCGGCGGGGCGGCGCGGCGAGTTCATGTTGCTGCGCTATGCGGATGAGGCACGTTTGTATGTGCCGCTGGAACGCATGGACCTGGTGCAAAGTTACCGTGCGGCGGAGGGAGGGCATCCGACGCTGGATAGGCTGGGCGGAACAGCGTGGAGTTCACGCAAAACGCGGGTGCGCAAATCGCTCGAGGATATGGCGGACCAGTTGCTTGCGCTTTATGCCCAGCGAAAGACCGCGCTGGGATTTGCGCTATCGCCAGATGGAAACTGGCAACGCGAGTTCGAGGATGCGTTTGAGTTTGAAGAGACGCCGGACCAGGTGACGGCGATTGCGGATATCAAGCGCGATCTGGAAAAACCCGCGCCGATGGATCGTTTGCTATGCGGCGACGTGGGCTATGGAAAGACGGAAGTGGCCATGCGCGCGGCGTTTAAGGCGGTGGCGGACAACAAGCAGGTTGCGGTGCTGACGCCGACGACGGTGCTGGCGTTCCAGCATTTCGAGACGTTCAAGCAACGATTCGCCGCGTTTCCCACGAGGATTGAAATGCTGAGCCGGTTCCGCACGACGGCGGAACAGAAAGCGGTATTGGCAGACCTGGAAACGGGGAAAGTGGATGTAGTGATCGGGACGCACCGGCTGTTATCGAAGGATGTGAAGTTTCAGGATTTGGGATTGCTGGTAGTGGACGAGGAGCAACGGTTTGGCGTGGCGCACAAAGAGCGATTGAAGGAGATGAGGAAGAATGTGCACGCGCTGGCGCTTTCGGCGACGCCGATTCCGCGGACGCTGCACATGTCGCTGGTGGGATTGCGGGATATGTCGGTGATCGAGACGGCGCCGCGGGACCGGTTGGCAATTCAAACGGTGGTGACGGCGTTTGACGAAGAGGTGGTGAAGCGCTCGATTGAAAATGAGCTGTCGCGGGATGGGCAAGTCTATTTCATCCACAATCGAGTGGAATCCATTTATTCGCTGGCCAACCTGGTGACGAAGCTGGTGCCAAAGGCGCGCGTGGTGGTGGCGCACGGGCAAATGGGCGAGAAGGACCTTGAGAAAGTAATGTTGAAGTTTATCCGCGACGAAGCGGACGTGCTGGTGGCGACGACGATCGTCGAGAATGGACTGGATATTCCGAGGGCGAATACGATTCTGATCAATCGCGCGGACCGGCTGGGACTGGCGGAACTTTACCAATTGCGCGGGCGCGTGGGACGTTCACACCAGCGCGCTTATGCGTATTTGCTGGTACCGCCAGAGCGCGCGCTGACGGATATTGCGCGGCGGCGGCTGGCGGCGATGAAGGAATTCAGCGAACTGGGCGCGGGATTCCGGATCGCGGCGCTGGACCTGGAGTTGCGCGGCGCAGGGAACATGCTTGGCCGGCAACAGCACGGGCACATCGAAGCGGTGGGATTCGATTTGTACGTGCAGATGCTGGAGCGGACGGTGGCCAAGCTCAAAGGGGAAGAAGGGACACCGGAATTGCGCACGACGATCAATTTGGGGATGGATGTGCGCATTCCGGAGGAGTACATCCCGAGCGAGAATTTGCGGCTGCGGACGTACAAGAGGATTTCGACGGTGGCGTCGGAAGCGGAACGACAGGACGTGGGGAAGGAACTGGCGGATCGCTTCGGGCCGCTGCCAAAGCCGGTGGAAAATTTGTTGGAGTTTGCGATGTTGAAATCCATGAGCGAGCGGCTGCGGATTGCGGCGGTGGAGCGGCAGGGAAGCAAGATCGCGCTACGGTTTCATGCGGAAACGCAGTTGGACCCGGCGTTGGTGGTGAAGGTAGTGCGTTCGCGGAAGGGAATTAAGCTGGACCCGAGCGGGGTGCTATGGATGGAGTTGCAGAAGGGCGAAGGCGTGGCGGCGGCGTTGCGGAGCGTGTTGATGGGATTGCGCGGGGAATGAAGGAATGGGGCAGGACCGGGGATTGAATTGATTTCGCAGTTTACCTCGTGGCAGGTCCAAACGCCCGGCGACAGCCGGTGCTCTTGAATCCCAGCATTGAACGGGTCAGAATGGTGCCCCTATGCGAATTCGGCATGCCTGTCTTTTGCTGGTCACTATTCTTGGAGCCTTCGCCTTGCTTGCGCAGGAGCGTAGCGATCACATCATTACGGGGAACGTCCGAGAAGAAGGGAGTAACGATCCCATCCCCGCTGTCACGCTGGAGATTTCGCAATCGGGTAGCCAAGCACAGGCTCAAGTGATGTCGGGAATGGACGGCGGATTTGTGTTCCGCGGCCTCCAGGAGGGAGATTACGTAATCACGGCGAAGAAAAATGGATTCGATACCGCCAGCGTAACAGGCAGCGTAGTGCGAACGGGCGGCCCCGAGGTCACGATCACACTCCGCAGGACGGTTGCGGCTGGCGTCCATCCGGGCGGTCCTATCTCAACTCATCAGTTGCAGGTGCCCAAGAAGGCGCGCGCGGATTATGAAAAAGGCTACACGCTCCTCACGGAGAAAAACAAACCCGCCGAGTCCATTCCCGCATTTGAAAAAGCCGTGAAGGAGTTTCCTTCCTACTACGAGGCCTACACGGAGTTGGGCATTGCCAACAATCACCTCGACAAGGTTCCCGAGGCAGAGGCTGCGTTCAAGAAGGCTGTCGAATTGAGTGACGGCACATTCCTGCAACCTCTTTATCTCCTGGCCGATCTCAACAACAGCCATGGGAAGTATCAGGAGGCCGAGCCTTTTGCGCGCCAAGCCATCGCTCTTGACAGTTCCGCATGGAATGGCTTTTTTGAGTTGGCTCGGTCGCTGCTGGGATTGAAGCGAATATCAGAGGCGGAGACCAGCGCCGTGCAAGCCCGCGAGCTGTCGCCGCAAACTCCCCAGATCTATCTGGTGCTGGGCAATATTCACGCAGTTCAACAGAATTACCCGGCGGCCGTCCAGGATCTGGATGCTTATCTCAAACTCGTACCTGACAGCCAGAATAACGAGTCAGTTCGCCGTACACGGGACAAACTGCAGAAACAAATCCATCCGCCGCCAGACACCAACGCTCCCTCGAGGCCAAAAGCCGCCACACCGCAGACGTGATTTTCCTCATCAGCGATCCAGATCGAACCTGTGGCCGGAAGAGAGCCTTCTGCGTAGACGCGGCCACTCGCGTCATTCACGCAATCTCTGATGGTCCTCTTTTGTGCAACCAGTCTGAGTGGCCCGTAACAGGTCCAGTGACCTTGAGGATTTCGGCTGTAGACTTGGCGTTATCGTGTCCGGATGGAGGAATCGGATGGAACATCAAGATGTCAGTCGCTTGAGTCGCCGCACGTTTCTTTTTGCCGGTTTGGTGGCAGCTGTCGGTCGTGCCACAACCTACGCCCAACAACAAGCACCGATTCCTGAAACACTGACTCAGTGGCTGGGTGCGTCGGCAAAAATACGCCAGCTAGCGTTGCAGCGTTGTCTAGAACGCATTCAAACAATGGAGCCGTCGATCCATGCCTGGGTGCAAGTCTCGCCGCAGAGGAACACGACACGG
>CAYOOS010000254.1:0-6503 GCA_964405585.1 uncultured Acidobacteriaceae bacterium
CCCGCTCACCGCCGGTTGCCCAGTCCCGCTCAGCGTGATTGTTCCCGCGCTGGTTAGGGAGAAGCGCAACCGTCCCTTATTTCAAGATGGAGAGGTGGCAGCGGCTCGCGTGATTGCGCAGCACACGGTCATGCAGGGAAAGACGAGCTACAGCCAGATCGAATATGAGTTTCGCGCTGCCGACGGCCAGACGATAAGAAACACGGAGCGGGATTTGAGCCAGAAGGTTTTCGAGGACATGTTGATTCCGGTTTTCTACGACCCCGTCAATTCCTCGCGGTGCGTGGCGCTTTGCGCGAGCTACTCGAAGCTGCCAGACGCTGAGGGTTGAATTATCTTTTCGCGAGCGGAAGAACGAATTTCAGAGCGGTGTGGGTTTCGGAAAAACCAACTACTTTAATGTCCTTTAGTCCCGCATTCCTTCCCGCGGAGAGCACGTCTCCTTCGGTGATGACTTTTTGCCCCTTTGGATAGACGATCCAGAGCGCGCCATCTTTCTTCAGGAATGGCATAAGCTTCTTGATCTCCGTTAACTCGCCGGCGGTCTCCGCACCGAAAAAGAGCACATCGCAATCCTTCGTTGGCTTTTCCATTGCCAACTGGCCAGCGCGTTCCTTCAGTTGTTTCAGGAAGCCGGAATCCGTAATGCCGACCGCGGAGACTTTTTGTCCTTCCTTAACGCCCACTTTTTCAAAGGGCGACTTGGGATAGAGAATCTTGTGCGCCCATTTTTCCGCCTGCGCGCCGAGGAGGAAGGCCGCCTTGCCGCCGGGAAAGTCGAGGAGCAATTCCCCGCTTGTGGTCTTAACTGATTTTATTTCGCGGAAGGCAATCTTCAGGCGAAAGTCTCCACGAAAGAGGATTTCGCTGGTTTCGAGCAGCGCTTTCCCCGTGGATTCCTGCTTGCCGAACCGAACAGTGCACGTCACCTCATTTCCCATGCGCTCGCCTCCCCCATGGAGCGAAAACATGGATTATCCGATATCAAGATAAGTTGGGTCCAATAGTAAACTATCAGCCCCCATGGGCACCGTCGCAACAAACCGTGTGAATTGGAAGCTGCTGTGGTCGCAGCGCGGCTTCCGGTATTTCTTTACGGCGATGTTCGTGTCGTTATTCGGCAGCGGGATGAACTTCATTGGCGTGAGCTGGTACATCATGTCGGCGACGCACTCGACGGTGGCGGTGAGCTGGCAGGTCATTGTCGTGACGTTGCCGGGGCTGTTTGTGCCGTTTCTCGGCGGCGTGTTGATTGACCGCTTCGACCGCCGCTACCTGGGCGTGCTGCTCGATCTGGGGCGCGGCTTCGCGGTGTTGGGCATCGCGTACGTTGCCGGGCAGGGCCATCTGCACATCTGGCACCTTTATTTGATGACGCTGCTTACCGGCACGGGGTCCGCGATGTATTGGGCCAACGTGAATGCGCTGGTGCAGGAGGTGATTCCGCCGAGCCAATTTACCGGCGCGAATGCAGCAGTACTTGTTGGCGTGCAGAGCGGCATGCTGCTGGCCGGAACGTTCGTGGGGTTTTTCTACGATCACGTGGGGATCGCCGGGATCCTGCTGATTGACGGGCTCACGTACTTCGTCTCCGCTTCGTGCCTGTACCTGTTACGCAGCGGTTACGTATCGCCGCGCGAGCATCGCCAGTATCCGCGCGAGTATTCGGAAGTCAGCGAAATCGCCTCGCAGGCGTTGGAGAGCGGCGAGAATCCGGAGGTGGCCGAGGCAGGGCTGTCGCTGGCGATTTACGCGGACTTGAAAGCGGGTTTCGGTTATTTGCGACAGCAACCTGTCGTTTTGGCGCTGGGCGTCACGCACGCGATGCTGATGGCGAGCATCGTGAGTTCCAACGTGGTGATTGTGGCGCTGGCCAGCGACATCTTGCATTCCGGCGCGCGCGGCCTGGGCGTCATCGAAGCCAGTTGGGCCATCGGCGCAATCATCGGAGGAATTGTCACCAGCCAGTTGCCGCAGCGCTTACGCCTGCCGTTGTACGTCGCGGTGATTGGCGCGATGGCGCTGGGTAATGCGGCGGTGCCGTTCGTGACCTTTTTGCTGGGCGCGGCGATCCTGCAGGGTTGCTTCGGATTTTTCCGGGCGCTCGGGGGCATCGTGGCGCAATCCTCATTAATGAGCATTGTGCCGAGGCACTTCATGGGGCGGACGCAATCGGCGTTTGCGATTTTTGCCACGGTTCTGCAACTGGCGATGAGTTTTTCACTGGGATGGATCGCACAGCATTTCAGCATCGCCACCGGCTTCTTCTTGTTGGCCGCGATGTATGCCGGAGCGACATGGACCGCTTCTCGCGCACGCCTACTGCTGATGAAACACGCGGGCTAACATCGAACCTTCGCGGCGCTAACTTTGCTTCTCTCGCACGACTGGGGCAAAGGAAGCTACCGGCGCGGCTTTCCCGCCGAGCAATTCGACGGCAGCTTGATTGAGTTTCGCGCGCAACTGGTAGCGTTCGTTGGCCCGAGTGATGTAACGCACGCTGACTTCGATGCCGCCCAGCACTGGCTTCACGTTCATTGCGGGAGCGGCAGAGAAATCGCTCATCTCGGGGGAATTCGTAGCCTTCCGCCATTCCTCCTCGGCCTGCTGGGTGCTCTCCTTCGTTGCTTCGATAACTTTTTTCCGGATCATCTCCACCATCGGATAGGGATCCTGGCCGGTGGGCAAGGCCACCTGCAGTTCGTCCCAGAGCCATTGGCCGGTAGTGGAGAAATTGAAGTAATGGCCTTCAATGGCAAAGCTGTTGGTAAAGGTGACGCGGCGTCCGGTGGGATGGCCGGAATCGGTCCAGTTGCCCGTTTCCAGCAGCACGGTATGAAACGGGCCGATCTGGACCACTTCTCCTGTTACGCCGTTAATCTCCACCCAATCTCCCAATCGAATTCCGTTCTTTCCCATCAAGACAAACCAACCGAGGAAGCCGACGATGAAATCCTTGAGAGCGACAGTGAGCCCGGCGCCGGCAAGTCCAAGAAAGGTTCCAAGTTGCCCCGGGGGGCCGAAAACGACCAGCAGGATCAGGAGAAGAGCGAGAAATTGCAAAGAGACACGGACTAAGGTGTGAAGGGACTGAATCTGCCTGCGGTCCATTGTCAACTGGTTGACGAGTTTGTCCATCCACGAACTGAAAAAAAGAGCTACCAGCGCAATGGCGAGAATGATCAGGAAACCGCGGAGCATACGATTCAGTTCAACGCTCTGCTCAGCCGCGACGAATTCAATCCACTGGGCGTAGGTGGAGGCAAGTTCCTTCTGGGTCTCGGCGCGCTTGTCGAGTGAGGAGAGCGTTTTCTGGTCTTCAGCAATCTGCTGTGTTTTTTTCAGCAGAGCCGAGGCATCTTCGCGGCTTTTATTCGCGGCGGAAACTGGATTGGGCGCGGCATCTGTTTTGTTCTTCTTCGCGTGGTGAGCAAGTTCCGGCGTGCTTTCTTTTTGCTCATCGAGCTTGGCTTCCAAGGCGTTGTGCTGAACAGCAAGGAGCGCGGCCGAGGCTTCCGCTTGCGATTTGGCCTGCCACAACTGCAACTGTTTCTGGTGGAGGGAATGCCAGAGTTGGGCGCGATGGACGACGCCAAACTGTTCGGCGGAGGGGGTTGCGTTGGGGATAGCGGAATCGGAGCGGTGCGAAGTCTCCTCGTGCTGCGCTTTGGCGGCCTGGATGCGGCCTACGAGATCACCGCCGGCGCGATAGAGGTCCTGCTTTGCATCGTCCAATTCGTCACGGTCGAGTTCGGCCGCGGCCTGGGCCTGGGCCAGATCGATCTCGAGGTTGTCCGCTTTTTTCCCGGTGGCCTTCTCGAGTTCTTCCCCAAGAGTTTTAACGCGGTCTTCATCGGCGGCGAGCAACTTCTCCGTCTTCTCTTGCCGCTCCTGCGCTTCTTTTGCTTCCGGGGAAAGCGGGGGAGGATGATTGCGCGCATCGGAGAGCGCCGCTTCAAAAGCCAAGTCCACTTCGAAATCGCCGAGGCGCAAGGCTTCCTTGGCGAAGGATTTCTCATCGGGGAAAACGGCGAGCTGAGCGAGTTGCTGGGCAGTCTGAAGGGGACTCTGGTCCACCAGCGAAGGCATGGGTACGCTTGCAGGCTTGGGGGCGTCTTTTTCGCTGGTGTTTTGCGACCCGGAGCGTTGCGCGGTTCGCCACATTCCGTAAAAGGTCAGCCCGAGAAGTGCGAAGATGAGGATCGCGGCAATCTGCTGAGTTCTTTTCATCGGAAAAGCGCTGCTCCACCAGGTAAATTATTTGTGTGCCGGGATGTCCTCCACTTTCCAAGATTGCTGGCGGAAACGCAAGAACTTCCTGGAAACAGAGCGCGGCAAATTCTTTGCAGGCGGAGGTGGATGGTCCTTCTCTGATGCGAGAGATGACAGATGGGCGATCCGCGGATTCCAAACAGTCGTGTGGATGGTTCGTTTTATTGGTCACTTCTTCCGGGTACCGGCAGAGTTCTCCTCCCGTCATTGAGGGACAACCTGAACATTTCGCTTGTCAGTTTTTCTTTTTGCGATTTGCGATGTTTCCTTCGATTGCAATTTGCGCGAATCTTCATTGACACTCACACACCAAGGGGCTAGCGTAGCGAAGTAGAAGACGTCGGTGTCATTCGCCCGTTGCGAAGCGACTACAGGTTCCCGCACCACGCGGGAGTCGCGCTCGCAAGAACCAACGCCCGTTAAAGTCGGACTTTCATCGCTCCCCCGGCAATGCGGCAGACGAGTTGGCACGTCGAGCGTTTCGCCGCATGCTCCAGTTCGGGACGGGGGCCATGAAAAAATATTTGATTGTGATCGAAGAAACGGGAGCAGGTTATGCCGCGTATTCCCCGGATTTGCCGGGGTGTGTGTCCTCGGGGCGGACGCGCAACGAAGTGGAACGAAACCTACGCGCGGCGCTCGCGCTGCATCTGAATGATTTGCGGGAGGAGGGCCAGGCCGTGCCCGAGCCGCACACGTATTCATCGTATCTAGAACTCCTCACTTGAGCAGAAACAAAAGCGCCCGGTTTGAACGTGGTGCGTTTGCTGAGTTTCGATTATCGCGTTCCGTGCGCTCCTGGGCTATTGAGGAGCGCGATCCGTGATTGACGCGCCGGTGTCCCCGGACTTAGGTTAAAATCATGAAGGTACGAGATGTGATCCGGCTACTTGAAGCCGACGGCTGGTACCTTGCGCGAACACGAGGCAGTCATCGTCAATACAAACATCCGGCAAAGCCAGGCCTGGTGACATTGGCTGGCAAGCCGGGTGAAGATGTTGCGCCCGGAACTTTGAATAGCGTGATGAAACAAGCGGGACTCAAGTCATGAAGAAGTATCTGATTGTCATCGAAGAAACTGGCACGGGCTTTTCCGCTTACTCGCCCGACTTGCCGGGTTGTGTGGCGACGGGTGCGACGCAATCGGAAGTGGAAGAGAACATGCGTGTGGCGATCGCTTTCCACTTGGACGGGCTACGTGAGGACGGGGAACCTGCTCCGGAACCGCGCACGTACTCTGCATACGTTGAATTGCCCGCATGATCAGCGGAGATGGAAACCATCACCTTGTACAGGCCGGTAGGGCAAGATGAGCTTGAACTCATCCGGCAGAGCGGATTTGCGAAATTCCCTACACGCTTGCCAGGGCAGCCAATCTTTTACCCCGTATTAAATGAAGAGTATGCCACGCAGATTGCACGGGATTGGAATGCCAAGAATTCCGGATCCGGCTACGTGACGCGATTCCGTATGAATGCTTCCTTTCTTGCCGCTTACGAAGTACATACGGTTGGGAGCTCGATTCACAAAGAATACTGGATACCAGCGGAGGAGATTGTCCAATTCAATGAGAACATCCGCGGCGCGATCGAAGTGATTGCCGAATTCCAGCGGGAATGAAGACGCCCGGTTTACACCGGGCGCTTTGTAGAAAGTTGATTTTTTCAAATTACGGGTTTCGTGTTGGGATTCCTTCTATAAATAATCGCGCGACGGGCCTTCCAGGAATGCGCGCAGTTTCCGCGAGCGCGAGGGATGCCTCAGCTTCCGCAATGCTTTCGCTTCGATCTGGCGGATGCGTTCGCGCGTAACGGCGAAAGACTGGCCCACTTCCTCGAGGGTGTGCTCGCTGCCGTCGTCAAGGCCGAAACGCATCTTGATGACTTTTTCTTCGCGAGGAGTGAGAGTCTTCAACACCGAAGAAGTCTGCTCCTTCAAATTCAGGTTGATAACCGCATCGGAGGGCGAAACCACTGCCTTGTCTTCGATGAAATCGCCGAGATGCGAATCTTCTTCTTCGCCGATGGGAGTTTCCAGGGAAATGGGTTCCTGGGCGATTTTCAGGATTTTGCGCACCTTGGAGACAGGAATGTCCATGCGCTTGGCGATCTCTTCACTGGTGGGCTCGCGGCCGAGTTCCTGGACAAGTTGGCGGCTGGTGCGCACGAGTTTATTGATGGTCTCGATCATGTGCACCGGAATACGGATGGTGCGCGCCTGATCGGCGATGG
>CAYOOS010000255.1:0-6470 GCA_964405585.1 uncultured Acidobacteriaceae bacterium
GTTGGCAACCCGACAGACTATGGCACTCCAGAGGTTCTGCGTCGACAAGAATATTGGACGATGCTGAGTGGAGGGGTTGGTCAGTTTTATGGGAACAGGTATACCTGGAGCCTCACGCCGGGGTGGGACTCCTATATGGATACCTACGGAGTCACACAAATGACGATATGGAAGAATTTCTTTTCTTCCTTGCCGTGGCAAGACCTGGTTCCCGATCAGAAACACTTAGTAGTGACCGAAGGACTGGGGGCCTTCGGCGATACGACTGTGCAGGTTGATGAACACGACCTTGGGACCAGCCTAAAGACCCGCGTCAGTGACAGCGATTTCGCCACCGTTGCCAGAACGAGCGACGGATCAACCGTGGTGGTCTATCTGCCATCATCGCGGACAATCACGATGAGCATGGATAGCCTGAGCGGGCCGGCCAGTGCAGAATGGTTTGACCCTACGGACGGCACTCATCACGTAGTTGCCGGGGGGCCTTTCCAGGATGTCGGAGAGCGAAAGTTCACGCCGCCCGGAAAAAATCACGATGGCGACGATGACTGGGTGCTCGCGGTACAAATTGCAAAAACGGTACGCCACTAGGGTGGTCGCTGTCTCTGGCACGCGTCCTTACGAGTTTGAGAGCGGGTCTTCGTCCCAAAGTTGAAACCAGACAAAAGACCGCGTCACCTGCCCCTTAGCCGATTCGGGCTCCGGCGAGAATCATCCTAGGCTTTTCCAAACTTGGACAAGCCTAGCCCAAAACGTAGCCCCAAAAAAAAGGGGTTTTGCACGCTCAAACTTCGGCGATCCAACCCTAGGTATTTGGAGTAGCGGGATTTAAGTGGTCGGGGCGAGTGGATTTGAACCACCGACCTCCTGGTCCCGAACCAGGCGCTCTAGCCAGGCTGAGCCACGCCCCGACAAATTACCCGGAGCCGCAATGGGCGCTCCGGGCTGAGATCCTAGGTTAGCACAGCTGACGCTCAAGGTGCCAGGAGAGGGCCTTAGCGGCCCCAAATCCATACCCGTGCGAGGCCCCAGTGCGGCGGACGCGGGTCAAGCCAAGGAGAGGCTTGTATTCCGCATCGAGCCCGAAGCGAACATTTGGAAACCGCTAGAATTCGTAACGCAATGCGAACTGCATCACGCGCGGGTTGGTAAGCAATCCCGAATAGTTCCCGAAGGAGTTACCAACGTCCATGTACTCGTTCCCTTGCTGCACGTCAAAGCGGACGGAGTTGGAAATGTTGAACACTTCCCAGCGGAACTGCAGTGTCTGTTTTTCGCTCCAGGGCATGGTCCAGCGCTTAGCAAGCCCCATGTCAATTCCAAAATAACCCGGCCCGCGAATGCTATTCCGCTGGCCGACTTCTCCGGGGAACGGCACCCCGAAGGAACTGACAGCGGCGGGTCCATTGGCAAATACGTTCACCGCGCCCGCATCCGGATTGGGCGAGCCATCCGGATTTGTGGCCGGCACAGTGTAGGTCCCAGTCTTCACCGGGCTGATGAGGAATGCGTTCGGCGACAAATCCCAGTCAGTTATATAGCGCGCTCCCGCCGAGACGTTCACAGGAAAACCGCTGGTCATCCGAAATAGCCCGGAGAGTTGCCAGCCTCCGATTATGGCATTGAGCGCTCCGTGAGCATCTGAGGCAATCCACCTGCCCTTGCCGAAGGGCAGCTCCCAAATCCAATTGGCGTTGAATTGATGCGTTGTGTCGAAGTCCGAGATCGCGCGGTTCAAGCTGGGATCCCAGGCGTTATAGACTTGCCCGCCCAGACCTCCAAATACGCCCACGCGCTCGGCATCAGAGGACATGTCGATCGATTTCGAGAATGTGTAGTTAAAGTCAAACTGCAGCCCGTGCGACAGTTTTCGGCGTAAGGTCACGTCCAGCGCGTGATAGTTGGCGGCTCCAATGGATCTCCATGCATACAGCGAAGCAAACTGCGGATTCATGAAGGAGTTTGCGCCGCCGGACGGAAGATAGCTCTGCCCGGAGAGGTTCGCGTCGGGGATGCCCTGCGTGTCCCAGTATTCGAGTGCGGAGGTTTCCTGGTAATTATATCCGCAGAACAGATCGTAGATCGCGACCACCGGGCTCGTCGTCGACGTCATCCCTCCGCCTGGAACCGTGCAACTGCCGACTGAGTACGCGCCCCCGCTTGCCAGCGGCTGAAGCATATCGGCAAAATATTGCTGAACGTTAGTGGGTAAAGAACCCAAACTCGCTGCAAATTGATCGGTGCTCTCTCCTGAACGGTAAATCTTGCCGAGAGCATCGATGGCTTTGAAATAGTCCAGCCCGCTTTTCTTGTCGTACAAATCCATCGGCATTGCCAGGTCGACGGGAGTCAGCAAGCGATGCGACAAACGTCCTACGTATGCCGTTTCAAGGGAGAAACCGCCCTTCAGCTCCCGGCTGAATGATAGATCCATCGTGTAGGAGTAAGGCGTCTTCAGGTTCTGGTCGATGCCGGTTTGTACGGCAAACAGTCCTGTCGGGAATGGTGCGGGAAAAATCGCCGCTGGAGCAGCAGGCATAATTGGGGTCACGCCGTCAGCGGCAACCGTGGGGATCGTATTGATGTTCGTAAGACGCGGTGCCGTCGAGGGATCCAATGACCCCTCCTGCGTGCTCAGAGTGGTGGAGAGACCAAACGAGCCGCCAGTATTGAAATCGTCTACCAGTGACTCTCCTGCGCGGTTATACACAATTCCAAAACCTGCGCGAATGCTGCTTCTCCCTTTCCCTCCGAAAAGCGCCCCAAGCAGTCCCGTGTCGGGATCGGGCGAATAGGCCAGGGCCACGCGTGGCCCAAGGTTGTGGTAATCCCAGTTGTAGTAGCCGGGACGTCCGCCGTTGGCGGGACCGGAAAGGTTATACGAAATCAAAGGATCCTGATTGGAAGGGATGCCCTGCATCATGTCTGCGCTTCGCTGCGCAAACCAATTCCCCAGGTTGGTTGTCGGAGTCACTTCAAGTCCATTTGTCTCCCACGGCGGCGAAAATAGTGAATAGCGAAGTCCCAAAGTGACCGTGAGGTTTGGCTTCACTTTCCAAACATCCTGCGCGTACATCTCGTAGGAATCCTCCGCGAAATTGCGAACCACCGGAGTGCCTGGTCCCTGCACCGTTCCGTTTTTCAAATAGTTATAGTAGGCGTCGTCTTCGGATACTGCGCCAAAGATTGCCATCACCGGGTAGTCATAGGAGTTCGCGAAACTAGGGTCCACGGCAGGAAAGCCTGCAGTGGGCGGATCGAATCCATTCCCCGAACCCGCGATGTAGCCGGAATCCAACCATGAGGAATTCGTCACACCGTCGTTGTACGAATTGTTGTAATTGGATTCGGCGTCGCGAAGAATCGAGATCTGCGTGCCAAATTGCCAGGTGTGCCGTCCGTGCGTCCAGGAGACGTCATCATAAAAATTATGCGTCGGGCGCTGAAACGCCGAAGATCGCGTGATCGCACCGGTAGCATCATTAAGGCCTCGGAGATACACCCAGGTCTGGTTCGAATTCCCGATCTGTCCAACGCTTTCTCGCACAAAGCCGTAGCGGAAATTGTTGATCAGGTTTTGCGTAATCACCGCGCTATAGTTCGCGATGATTCCCTTGTTGAAATTCACCAGGGTATATTGTGGCGCTTCGCCTGGAAGGTATTGGGCTTCCGCATTCGACTCGTTCGCCAAAGCTCCCGAAACAGACAGGCGCTGCTTCGCATCGGACGTGAGATTGTAGTCGAGCTTCGCGATGTACCAGTTTCTTGTGTCGGAAATCGGGGACGCGAAACGATATCCCACATAGTTGTAGCCATCGCCGTTTCCTATCGTATTCGAGGTGGGGAAGGTCTTGAGATAACTGATGACCGCTTGATCGACTCCGATTCCTAACGGATCCATCTGCTGCAATGCCGTAGGGCCGAGGCCATAGTAGCCGGCCGGTACAGAAAATGTCTTCCCATCTAGCCCGGCGACCGATCCACCGGGGCAAGCCTGAGTGTTCAGAGTTCCGTCGGGATTCAGTTGGCAAAGATAACGAATCACCCCGTCCTTCATCGCGTCAGAAGGCACAGTCGAGAGCTGGCTCGCTGCTTCCGAGCGTCTGGTCGCTTCAAAATTAGCGAAAAAGTAGAAGCGGTTCTTGATAATAGGCCCGCCCACTGAGCCGCCAAAAATGTTCCGAATCAGTTTCGGGGCTTGATTGCAACTTTTGTCGCTGAGCGGCGTCCCATTCTGTTCGCAGGTCTGGATCTGGGCCGTCTTCACGAAAAAGTCGTTCGCGCTGGTCGCGGTGTTTCGGTTGTATTCGTAAAGCGACCCGTGAAAATTGTCCGTTCCACTCTTTGTCACTAGCGCTACCTGAGCGCCCCCGGAAACCCCCTCGTCCGCATCGCCTCCCAGCGTGGTGACACGAAACTCCTCCACCGAATCCAACGTCACCGGCAGCACGGAATTAAACGCGTAGCCTCCCTTCGGGTTGACGGGAATGCCATCGAGCGTCACGTTGGTCTGATCGCTCCGCGCACCGTTGACCGAGCCGCTTCGCGTATCTGTGTCCAGGTCCACATCCGACCGGTTCCCCGTGTACACCACGCCCGGCTGCAAACTGAGCAAGTCCGGCACGTTGCGCCCCTCCAGAGGCAACTCCTTCACCTGATTCTCACCGAACGCCACACCCAGCGACGCATCGGTCGTATTCAGGGTCACAGCCTGCGCGTTTACCTCGACCGTTTCCGTGGTCGCACCGACCTCAAGCTTCACGTTGATGGTCGCGGGATTGTTCACCAGTAACTGCAATTCGCGTTGTTCGTATTTCCGGAATCCCGCGGATTCCACGGTCAACCTGTACGTCCCGGGAGGCAGCGCGAGAAATTCGTAGGCGCCCGTGTCATTCGTGGTGGTTTGGCGCACGAACGATTGCTCCTGGCTTCGCAGAACCACGGTGGCACTCACGACTGCCCCGCCGGTCTTGTCCACCACCGTCCCCCTCAACGACGTCGTGCCGGTTTGTGCAAATACAGCAGTGAGGCAGAACAATTGAATAAAACTAAGCCAAAATAACGAATAAATGCGCTTCATAACACTTCACCCTTCTGCGCCGGCAGCAGGGATACCCCTGCCACCAGCACCCATTCCACGCACCATTTGCTTCCGCGATGTAAGTCTGAAGAGGTGGGACCATCCGGGGACTCCTCTCGCAAAGAGTCACCCACCCGACAAGAGACCACTCACGAGTCCTGAACTACACGTATGACCTCGTTCCACCACGGGCTTGCCTCGAAGTTGTCAGATTCTTTGCCAGATTGCGTTTGGTGTCAAGGAATGTTCCGTGAATCGCCAGCAACGGAATTGCGAATACTCGGACCGCCGAACGGTGCGCCTTCGGTGGGACGTACGCGCCGAGACTCGCCTGCACCCGTGCAAAAAACAAGACCGCCGGGAGCATGTCGCCCCCGGCAGTCTGCATTGCAATATCTATGGTCTTCTAGAAGCTGTAGCGCAATGCGAACTCCATCACGCGAGGTTTGGTTAACGTGGCCGAATACAGTCCAATCGTGCTCGGATTCGTGAACGCACTGTTGTTCGTCAACGACGCGGCGTCGAATCTTACGGAGTTGGTCAGGTTGTAGGCGAACGCGCTGAAAGTCACACTGTGCCTTTCGGTGATGTGAAAGTTCTTGTTGATGCCCGCATCAATCCCGAAAAAGCCTTGCCCTCGGAAATTATTTCTCTGGCCGGATTCACCCGGATAAGGCAGCCGCAGAACCGAATCCCAATAGGTACTGGGGTCAGCCTGTCCCGCGGCGCCGATATTAAATGCGTACGGCAGTCCGCCAACGTACGTCAGGCCCTGATGCACGGGGGCGATTTGCACGGCCTTGCCTTCCAATTGGAAGTTCGTGTTGTAGGTCCCTCCCGCATCGACGCTGAATGGAAACCCGCTGGTCCAACGATAGATGCCGGCAAGTTCCCAACCTCCCAGCACGGCGTCGGTGAAGTGGTTCCAATCGCGCCCAAACCGCTTGCCACGTCCGAAAGGCAGATCGTACACCCAGTTGGAATTGATCTGGTGTGTCGTGTCGAAATCGGAAACTCCCCGCATCTGCGAGGGATCCCATGTGTTGATGACGGCGCTCAGCCCGCCGAACGTCGTTGCCCGTTCCGCGTCTGAGCCCTCATCGATGGATTTCGAGTAGACATAGTTGAAGTCGAACTGCAGTCCATGCATCTGGCGGCTCTTCAACATGAACTGGCCGCCGTTGTACGCGCTGTTGCCAATGCTGGACCACGCGTACAGCGCCGAAAACTCCGTATTATAGAAAGCGTACGGAGTATCCACGCCGTTGATGTTTGCGCAAGCTGGATAGCAGTAGGAGTCGAAAATGTTCACGAAATTGGATGCCCCAAAAGTGGATGGGCCCCAATTGCAGGAGAATAGCTCGTACATCGCCTGGGTTGAGGTCGGATT
>CAYOOS010000256.1:0-6457 GCA_964405585.1 uncultured Acidobacteriaceae bacterium
CTCCGTAGGAAAGAGATCGGTCGTCAGAAGTTCATGGATGTGGTTGCGATGGTCGGCGCAACGACGGCCATTTTCGCGGCCTCCATGGCTCTGGTGCAGAACGACATCAAGAAAGTTCTGGCGTATTCCACCATCAGCCAGCTTGGCTACATGTTTCTGGCGCTGGGGGTCGGGGCGTTTTCGGCCGGCATTTTTCACTTGATGACGCACGCGTTTTTCAAGGCGTTACTCTTCCTCGGAGCGGGCAGTGTGATTCACGCGCTTTCCGGCGAACAGGACATTCGAAAGATGGGCGGATTGCGAAATGCCATTCCTGCTACCTACTGGCCTTTTCTGATGGCGACACTGGCCATCTCTGGCATTTTTCCGCTGGCCGGCTTTTTCAGCAAAGATGAAATTCTTGGCGCCGCGTTCAACCGCCACAGTGGAGCGGACCGCTACTTGTTTTTGTGGGTGATTGGGCTGATCACTGCGGGCATCACCGCGTTCTACATGTTCCGCCTGCTCTTCCAGACGTTTTTCGGGCGTTCCCGGGTGGCCACGGAGTTGGAAGAACATATTCACGAGTCGCCCAAATCCATGACGGTGCCCCTCGCGATTCTTGCGTTTCTCTCAATCTGCGGCGGGTGGTTTGCGCTTCCGGTGCTTTGGGGAGAAGAGAACACGTTCGGAACTTTTCTGGAACCGGCGTTGAGGGGAGTGAGGCAGGAAACCTCCGCGGTTGAACTAGGTCAGCACACCTTGTTCAAGGAATATCTGCTGATGATGGCATCCGTTGGCATCGCGGCACTGGGCATTTGGCTGGCGTATCGCGTGTACCTGCAGTTCCCCAAACTGCATTCCAAAATTGCGGAAGCGTGGCCGCGGCTGCACAACGTGCTGCTGCACAAATACTACGTGGACGAAATTTATGACGCGCTGTTTGTGAACCGCGTCAAGGATTTGAGCACGGCGCTGGGCGTCGTGGACGCCAAGTTGATTGATGGAGTCGGCGTGGATGGCGCGGGCTGGCTGGCGCGCGTGGCTTCCCAGATTTCAATGTGGTGGGACAAATGGGTCATCGATGGCCTGGTGAACGTGGCTGGCAAGATTACCCGAGGGCTCAGCGTGCCGGTGCGCATGTTCCAGACCGGCGTCTTCTCCAGTTACGCCATGCTGATCCTGTTGGGGCTGGCGATTCTGCTGAGCTATTACGGCTACCACATGCATACGATTGTGCGCAATTTGCGCTGAAAGGCGAACCGCATGGGGCTTTTTCATGATCATCTCCTGAGCGTGGTGCTGTTCACCCCGCTGGTGGGTGCGCTCGTCCTGCTGCTGATACCGCGCGACGCGCCGATGCTTCACCGCGCTATCGGCAATCTCTTTGGCGTGCTCGGCTTCCTGGTGTCCATCCCGCTGGTTGTGCATTTCACCGTCGCGAATGGCGGCTATCAATTCACCGAGACCGCAGAGTGGATTCCTTCCATCGGCGCGAAGTACGCGCTGGGCATTGATGGCATCAGCCTGCTGCTGGTGATGCTCACCACCTTGCTTGGCATGATCGCGATTACCTCCTCTTGGACCGCTATCACTCTGCGCACGAAGGAATACTACATTCTGCTGCTCCTCTTGCAGGTAGGCATGCTGGGCGTGTTCATGTCGCTGGACTTCTTCCTGTTTTACGTTTTTTGGGAAGTAATGCTGGTGCCGATGTATTTCCTGATCGGCGTGTGGGGTAGCGAGCGGCGGCTGTATGCGGCGATCAAGTTCTTCCTGTATACCTTGGCCGGTTCCGTGCTGATGCTGTTGGGTATCCTGGCGCTGTACTTCAACTATGAAAAGGGCCTCCCGCAGGGAGCGACTGGAACTTTTGATATCCCCACGCTGCTGGCGGCCGCGCAGGGATTCCCGGATTCGCTGAAGGTGTGGCTCTTCTGGGGCTTCTTCTTCGCGTTTGCCATCAAGGTGCCGATGTTTCCGTTTCACACGTGGCTGCCGGATGCGCACACGGAAGCGCCCACGGCCGGCTCCGTTATTCTGGCCGGCGTTTTGCTGAAGATGGGCACGTACGGCTTCCTGCGCTTCTCCTTGCCGCTGCTGCCCGCGGACGCTGTCCTGCGCGCGAAGATCATTCACATCCTCATCGTGCTTTCGCTGATCGGCATCATTTATGGCGCGATTGTCTGCCTGATGCAGAAGGACATGAAACGCCTGATTGCTTACAGTTCCGTCAGCCACCTGGGCTTCTGCACGCTGGGAATCTTTGCGCTGACACCGCAGGGCCTTTCCGGCAGCGTACTGCAGCAGATTAATCACGGAATTTCCACCGGTGCGCTCTTCTTACTGGTCGGGATTATCTACGAACGCCGCCACACGCGCCTCATTTCCGAATTCGGAGGGCTGGCAACGCCGATGCCGAATTTCGCGGCCATCTATCTGATCATTACGCTGAGTTCGCTGGGCATGCCCATTCTTAATGGGTTTATCGGAGAGTTTACGATTTTGCAGGGCGCATTCGTGGTGAACAAAGCCTGGGCTGCCTGGGGTACGCTCGGGATCGTGTTGGGTGCCGCGTACCTGCTCTGGCTGTACCAGCGCGTAATGTTTGGCAACATCACGCACGACGTGAACAAGACGTTGCCGGACATGAACGCGCGCGAGTACGCAGTGTTGTTGCCGCTGGTCTTCCTGGCGTTCTGGATCGGCATCTATCCGAAGCCGTTCTTTGCGTTTATTGACAAGCCGGTTGAAAAAATCGTGCAGCAGGTGAATCCGAAGTTTTACGAGCAGTCCAATCGGGCGCTGCCATCTGCTCCTGCCGCGCCGGTCACTGTGCCCGCCGCTCCGGCAAGTCTGGAGGTCAAGTAAGGAATGGCGACGTACATTCCTATCGTCAGCCCGCTTCTGCACGCCATCCGCGTAATTCTCGAGTGGATAGGGCACTATCTCCGCTACTTCATCGAGTGGCTATGGCACTACGTTGGCCCCTTCCTCGACCCAATCGTGAATTACATCCACGGCGATGGCCTGGTCATCCTACCGCAGATGGAACTGCTTCTGTTCGCGTTGGGCATCCTGATTTTTGATTTTCTGCTGGAGAAGCGCGAGAAACACCTGAACGCGTATCTGGCGTTGCTTGGCGTGGCGGCAAGCGGTCTCGGCCTTTTCATGCAGTTCCAGAAGTATCGGGATGTCCGCCTCAACCAGATGGGGCCGCCCGTCCTGATCGGCTTCCACAACTCCGTCATTGTGGACGGCTTCTTCCTGGTTTTCGCGTTGATTTTCCTCGCCGCCACAGCGCTGGTGATTTTGCTTTCCGTGCGCTTCCTGGATATCGAGAAGGAACAGGAGGGCGAATATTACGCGCTCCTGCTGTTTTCGTGTATCGGCATGATGTTCATGGCCTCCGGCATTGATTTGATCGTGCTGTTCCTGGGGCTGGAGACCATGGCGTTGAGCTTCTACGCGATGGTTGGCTTCCTGCGGCGCGAGAAGCGCTCCAATGAAGCAGCGATGAAGTACCTGCTGCTTGGCGCGTTCAGCACGGGGATTCTCGCTTACGGTTTTTCGCTGCTGTATGGCGTGAGCAGTTCGACGAACATCGCGGAGATTGGCAATGTTCTTGGCCGGCGCTTTTCGTACACCTCAACGCACGGCATCACCGACTGGCTGGTGATCATGGCGTTTGTCACCGTGGCCTCGGGAATGTTCTTCAAAGTGGCCGCGGTACCGTTCCACCAATGGGCTCCGGATGTGTACGAAGGTGCGCCGACGCCGATTTCCGCGTACGTGAGCGTGGCCTCGAAGACGGCGAGTTTTGCAATGCTGCTGCGGCTGATGATCAACGTCTTCGGCGATTCGCAAACCACCTGGGTGTACGTCATTGGCGGTGTGGCCATCGCTTCGCTGACTTGGGGCAACCTGGCAGCTCTCACGCAGACCAACGTGAAGCGCCTGCTGGCGTACTCTTCAATTTCGCATGTCGGGTATGTCTTGCTGGGCCTGGTGGCGTGGAATGAGACCGGCCTGGTGGGAATCATGTATTACCTGATCGCGTACGGGTTCATGACCATCGGCGCATTCGCCGTGGTGATCGTGATGCGGCAGCGCGGGATCATCGGAGACGAACTGGACGACCTCGACGGGCTATATTATCGGAACCCTGCTGCGGCCCTGCTGTTGTTGATTTTCATGCTCTCGCTTGCGGGGATACCGCCGACCGCGGGCTTCATGGGCAAGTATTTCATTTTCCAAGCGCTCATCGAATCGCATCATCCGGTGCTGGCGGTTTTCGCCGCTCTCTATATCGTGCCCGCGCTGTACTACTACTTCCGCGTGGTGGTGCATGCCTGGATGAAGAAACCCGGCGATGCCCCCGCACCGCACATAAGCAGCGCGCAAGCCGTGGCGCTGGGCGCGACCCTGTTTGTAACCTTGGCTGCAGGGCTGTATCCTGAACCGTTCGCTCGTCTGGCACGCTATGCCTTCGGACCATAACGAAAATCACGACGAGCAGTTGACTCCCCAGCAGAAACAGGCCAAGGGGTTTTCGCAGCAGTTTGCCATGGCCATGGAGCTGCCGTTCGTGCTTGTGGGGGCAGTGGTGGTTGGCGGGGCCATCGGCTTTTTTTTGGATCGCTGGTTTCACACCAAGCCCATCCTTATGATCGTTCTAGGCTTTCTGGGTTTCTTTGGCGGCTTGCGCGATGTGTTGCGGCGCCTTCCCGGGGACGACGATGGAAAGTCCAAGCGTTGACATTTCGAGGTACCTTGCGTCGGAGCGCCGGATCTCCTGGCTGACTTTGCTTCTGGGTATGCTGGCGGCTGCGCCTGTCGGCTATTTCCACGGGTGGCGCTGGGGCATTGGAATCATGATCGGAGCGGTATTGGCTTGGTTCAACTTTCGCTGGCTGAAACAGGGCCTCGATGCGCTGACCGAAGCGGCAACGGCCCAGGCTGACCGCCCAAAAGCAAGCGTGCCCGTGGGAGTTTATTTCCGAGCCATTTTTCGCTACGTGTTGATAGCCCTGGCTGTGTATGTTATTTTTGAATATCTGCACGTTCCCGTGCTCAGCATGATTTTTGGACTGTGCGCACTGGGAGCGGCGACAATGACGGTAAGTGTGCACGAAATCCTGCATCCCCTGGATCACTAAATGGAAGAGCATGTAAGCCAACTGACAGTATGGGTGAATCACCTGGTCGGGCGCGCCATCCCCGAATATCTGGTGATGTCGGTAATCGTTCTAATATTAGGCACCGTCCTGGCGCTAATTGTACGGTCGCGACTTTCCGTTGAGCGCCCGGGTGGTCTGCAGCAGGCTGCAGAAATGCTGCTGACGAATCCGCTGGGCTTCGGCATCAAGGACCTTTTGGAAGAAAACGTCGGGCACGATGGCCACAAGTTCATCGCCTTCACGGGCTCCATTTCGATTTTCGTTCTATTGGCCAACCTGCTTGGCGTGATTCCGGCGTTCAGTTCGCCCACCGGTGGCAGTCTGCCCATCGTGCCGTTAGCATGTGCGAGTCTGACCTTCCTCTATTTCAATTGGCAGGGCTTGCGGCATCACGGGCCATTTGAATACTTGAAGACATTCGCCGGACCGGTGTGGTGGCTGTCATGGCTGATTGCCCCTGTCGAGATGATCAGCGCGACGGCGCGCATCCTCTCGCTCACAGTTCGTCTCTGGGCCAATATCTTTGCCAGCGATTTAATCTATGTGATTTTTCTCGGACTCCTCATAGGGCCGGCGCAGTGGGGATGGTCAAAGAGTCCGGTGCTCGGCGTGGCCTTGGGTGTCTTTCCAATTCTGATTCCTATACTTTTCGTCGGCCTGCACATCTTCGTGTCCATCATTCAGGCGTATGTTTTTACCGTGCTGCCCTCGATTTACCTTGGGCAAGCCGTGGCGGAAGAGCACTAAAACGAGTTTGAGTTTGCCGCTTCAGCGTGAGACCGGTTGCAGGACGCAGGGCCGGGAACCACCCACTGGCGGTAATTCCAAGGAGGAAGTAATGAAAAAAGCAATAATGTTGATGGGGGCGCTCGCATCGGTCGCACTACTTGCACCCGCCGCGTTTGCGCAGGAAGCGACTGCAGTGGGCGGTAAGGGAACGCTAGCCATAGCCGCTGCCTTTGGCATGGCACTGGCGGCGTTTGGTGGCGCACTGGGACAGAGCAGAGTGGCGGCGTCGGCTTGCGAAGGCATGGCCCGGAATCCGGGCGCGTCTGGTGCGATCCGGACAGCCATGATTCTGGGATTAGTGTTTATTGAGACGCTGGCGTTGTTCACGCTGGCCATCATCTTTGCGAAGGTCTAAGCGGAGAGAATTCAGAGGGAATTAAGCCCGCACGGGGATGCCCGGGCGGGCTTTTTGTTATTAAGAGGCACCTGTCAGGTAGAGAGGGTCAGCTCAGGGCCTTCTTCAGTCGTTTTGTGGTTTTCTGGAGTTGTTTCTTCAGCTCGTCGATCTG
>CAYOOS010000257.1:0-6449 GCA_964405585.1 uncultured Acidobacteriaceae bacterium
CCAGAAGGAAACCAGCATTTTTGTCGACCCTGACTCGATGTTCGACGCCCAGGTAAAGCGCATCCATGAATACAAGCGCCAGCACTTGAATGTGCTTCACATCCTCACGCTTTACCAGCGCCTGAAAAATAACCCCAACATGGAAATTACTCCTCGCACGTTCATCTTTGGCGGTAAAGCCGCACCCGGCTATCGCATGGCCAAGCTCATCATCAAGCTCATCAATTCCGTGGCGGAAGTTATCAACCAGGATTCCGATGTAAAAGGCCGCTTAAAGGTAGTTTTCCTTCCCGGATATGACGTGACCTTTGGGCAGTTGGTTTATCCCGCGGCCGATCTGAGCGAACAAATCTCCACCGCGGGCATGGAAGCGTCCGGCACGGGCAACATGAAGTTTGGCATGAATGGCGCGCTCACCATTGGCACGCTCGATGGCGCCAACGTCGAAATTCGCGAAGCCGTCCACGCGGAAAACTTTTTTCTCTTTGGCCTTACTGTGGACCAAGTCCGCGCAACTTGGGGCGCCGGTTACAATCCGCGCCACCTCTATGAATCCATCCCTGCGCTGCGAAATGTAATCGACGCGTTGTATTCCGGTCAATTCTCCCGCGGCGACCACGAACTGTTCCGCCCGCTACTTGATTCGCTTGTCTACCACGATCAGTATCTTCTATTCGCCGACTACGAGTCCTATATCCACTGCCAGGATCAGGTGGCAGAGGCCTTCCGTGACCAGGAAGCCTGGGCCAAAATGTCCATCCTCAACGCCGCCCGCATGGGACCTTTCTCCTCCGACCGCTCCATCGCCGACTATTGCCGCCTTGTCTGGGATATCCAACGCGCCGCCGCCCCGCTGGTTCAGACTGCCTGAGGTTCGCAATTTGCCCGAATGATGGCCTGACGCCGCCCCAGGTGATGCCCGAATTTTTCGGTTGTCAGAATCCCAATAAAATGGCATCGTCTCACCTCCGGCAATGTGTCCCCGGAGGCGGTCCAGGTTAAGACGGGGAAGCTTGTAGTTTGGTTCTTCGGTTCGGTGTCAAGGTGCCCAGCGGACGGACAAGTACAAAACAGGGTGTATATCCCTCTTGCGGGAGGTGCGCTTTCCATTCCGAGTTGCTGCTCAAGCTGCAACTGGAAAGCAACCCGCAAGCACTCGGGCTTGTGCGTGCCGCCGTCGAGCGGGCTACGGAACTCCTTCATTTCCCCGAGGAAGAGTCGCGCGCCATCGTCCGTTCCGTTGATGAGGCCCTCGCCAATGTCATACGCCACGCCTACCAAGGCAAATCCGGTCAGCCCATCGAGGTGACCTGCCGGCACTTGCACGGGACTCAGAACGAGGTCTGCACCACCGGCCTCGAAATCGTCTTGCAGGATTCTGGCGTACCGGCCGATCCCAGGAAAATGAAGGGCCGTTCTCTGGACGAACTTCGGCCCGGTGGGCTGGGTCTTCATTTCATGAGGCAGAGTATGGACGAAGTTGAATTCAGCCGGAAAAAGGGCAAGAATCAACTTCGCTTGGTGAAGTACCTGGCTCCGGCTGCCTCCGCGGCCGCGTCAGAAGGAGAATAGACCGTGCAGATTGTGGCTCGCGCAATAAAAGGTTGGACGATCCTGGACCTCTCCGGCGACATCGACTTGGCGCACTCGCCGGCCATGCGCAAAGCGTTACTCGGCGAAATCAAGGAGAAGCGCATTCCCAAAGTCTTTCTCAATCTGAAAAATGTGCGCTACATAGACAGTTCCGGCATCGCCTCCCTTGTCGAAGGTTTGAAAGCATCGCGCGATCAAGGCTCCCGCCTCATCCTGTATGGTCTGAGCACCTCCGTCCGCGAGGTGATGCAGCTCTCGCGCCTGCAAAAGATCTTTGAGATCTACGAAGACGAGGAGCAAGCCCTCGCTTCTTAGATAACGTTAAGAATTTCCCCGCAAAGGTAGAGTGGCCCAGTGGAATTTGCGCGAAAAGTCGGCGCTAGCGTAATCGATGCTCTCTCCTATCTCGGCGCCCTGACCGTGTTGGCGGGGCGCGCGGCTCATAGCGCTTTCATTGGACCTTTTTTGGGCAAGCCAGTGCGCTTCCAGAGCGCCGTCCAGCAAGCTATGGAAGCGGGTGTGCGCGCTCTCCCGATCCTTTCTCTCATCACTTTTTTCATTGGCTTGATTCTTGCCCTTCAGAGCGCCTACGAACTGAAACGCTTCGGCGCGTTGAATTTTGTCGCCAGCGCCGTTGCTATCTCTATGTCGCGTGAACTCGGGCCGCTGATCACCGCCATCGTTGTAATTGGACGTTCTGGATCAGCATTCGCGGCTGAAATCGGCACCATGAAAGTCTCGGAGGAGATCGACGCCCTCGAGACCATGGCCATTGATCCCGTGCACTTTCTGGTCACCCCAAAATTCATCGCCATGGTGCTGATGTTGCCTTGTCTCACCATTTGGGCCAATTCCATGGGAATCCTGGGGGGATCCCTGTTCGGTGTCCTCCAGGCAGATTTCACCTGGACCCGCTACATAAAGGCCTCCCTCGAGGCCTTGTTCCTTCGCGATATCGCCACCGGCCTCATTAAGAGCTTCATGTTTGGCATCACCATCACGGCGGTGGGTTGCCTCGAAGGGCTATCCACCGGTGGCGGCGCCGAACAGGTCGGCCGTTCGACAACGCGCGCCGTGGTCGTCTCCATTTTTCTGGTGATCCTGGTCGATCTGGTATTCACCACTCTATTTTTCTTCTTGGGAGGGCGCTAGAACGTATGCCGGCAATCGCCGATCCAACTCGCCCCAGCGTCTCCCTGGATGGGCCTATGATTTCCCTGCGGGACATCCGCGTCAGTTACAGCGGCCGGGAAATTCTGCACGGCATCACTTTCGACGTTCAGCGTGGTGAAACACTCGTCATTCTTGGCGGCTCGGGTTCCGGCAAGAGCACGCTGCTGCGTACATTAGTGGGCCTCGAAAAACCGAACTCCGGCGAGCTTTGGATTGCGGGGAAGAACTTTTCCGCCATTTCCGATGCCGAGCGCAACGAAATCCGCCAAAAGATCGGCATGTCCTTTCAAGGCGGAGCTCTCTTTGGCTCCATGACCGTTGGCGAAAACGTGGCTCTCCCTTTGCGCGAGCACACCAAGCTCGAGGATTCCACCATCGAAATTATGGTTCGCCTCAAACTCGATCAGGTTGGCCTTTCCGGCTACGAGCAGTACATGCCCTCGCAACTCAGCGGCGGCATGAAGAAGCGCGCCGCCGTGGCCCGCGCCTTGGCCATGGATCCTGAAATTCTTTTCTTCGATGAGCCATCCGCGGGTCTCGACCCCATCATCGCCGCCGGCATCGATCAGTTGATTCTGGAATTGAAGAAGGCCTTTCACATGACCATCATCGTGGTCACGCACGAATTGGCTAGCGCCTTTCTCATCGCCGACCGCATGGTCCTGATTAACAAAGGAGATGTCGTGGCTCTTGGCACCGCAAAGGAAATGCAGAACAGCACTCATCCACGGGTTCGCCAATTCATGGATCGCGTCCCGGAACCCGCCGTGGCGCAGGAACTGGATTATCTGCAGATGTTGACGGAGCAGCAGCCTAAACAGGGCTCGCAGGCTTCGGGGAAGAGCAGGTAGCAATGGCAGAAAAACGTGAGCAGGCTTTTGTCGGATTCTTCGTGCTGGTCGCCGCCGCACTCTTGATCTTTACTGTCTTCGGCATCACCGGCGCGTTTCAGGGCGCTGTGAAAACGTATCACGCCAAGTTTCCCAGCGCTGCGGGACTCGAGCCCGGCGCTTCCGTCCACTATGCCGGGAGCCAGAAGATCGGGCGCGTCGAGAAGATGCAGATTGATCCGGGTGATCCCTCCCTCATTGACATGACCTTCAGCGTCAAAAGCGACCTGCCCGTGAAGACCAACGCGACTGTTGCGATCATGAGCTTCAGCCCCTTGGGTGATAACCACCTGGAAATCCTTCCCGCTCCGCCGAACGCTCCCCCCGCATCAGCCGCCCCCTCTGGTGCACTGTTAAACTCCAAGCCCTATCTCGGTTTCAACGATTTGGCGGAGCAAATCAACAAGATGTCGCCCCAAGCCCAGGAACTGATGGCCAATCTCAATCAACGCGTCAAGGAACTGAGCGTCACCATCGCTCGTGTCAACGATCTGCTCAACGATCAGAATCGCCAGAATATCTCCGCGAGTCTCAGCGACCTTCACGGAATGCTGAATGAGGACCGCCCGGTGGTCCGCTCCGCCTTGAAGAATGTGAATACCGCCACCGAAAAGATCACGCCTCTGATCGATCAATTGCACAAAACAATCGATCAGGCCAATGACACGCTGAAACATGTGGACGGTATGATTGGCGAGAACCGCGAAGAAGTCCACGCCTCCGTTGCAAAACTCCATGAATCCTTGAACAACGTCACGGAACTTTCCCGGCGCCTGGATCAGACGCTGGACGTCAATTCCGAAAACATCGACGAAATTCTCGAGAACCTCCGCCACATCACGGAGAACATGAGGGAATTCTCCGACATCATCAAGTCTCAGCCTTCTTCGCTGATCCATTCCGGCAGTCCACGCCAGCATGTACCAGGAGCGCGCCCATGAGACACTTTGCATTCAGATCTGATAATCCTGCTAACCCCGTTCCGCTGTTGCAGCGCACCAACTTGGCGCGGTTTCTGTTCACCCTCCCGGCGCTCGCCTTTCTTCTTGCCGGATGCGGCAGCCCGAAGCCCATCAGGTACTACGAAATCTCCTATCCCCCTGTTGGCCAGGAAAAAATGGCAACTCTGGACGCCACTCTCCTGGTGCGCACTTTTTCCACGTCTCATCTTTATCGCGAAGATCGCATTGTCTATGGTTCCGGTTCAGAGGAGATGGGAACGTACATGAATGAGCGCTGGACCGAGCCGCCCTCCGAGATGCTCCAGTACGCTCTTGTGCGCGAATTGCGCTCCACGGGCCGTTTTCGCACGGTGACCGCTCTGCGTAGCGATTCCACTGGCGATTTCATGCTTACCGGCCATCTTTACGATTTCAAGGAAGTGTCCGGAAACAGCCTGGTTGCACGCATCAGCTTCGATGCCGAGCTTCGCGACCTGAAAGCTGGCAAGACCATTTGGACTTACACGTACAATCACGATGAGCCCGCGGGTAGCAAGGATGTCGCCGCGGTCGTTGCGGCTATGGACAAGAATGTGCAGCGTGGCGTTCAGGAGGTGGAAGCGGGTATCCAGCAGGCCCTGGCGGCATATCCGGTGAAGTGAAACGCCCGTTTGGAGAAAAGTGTGCCAACGGGATCTGTTTTCCACACGGCACCTTTTACCCTGTCTGCCAAATTGGCGCGGCCACACCTTATTCAGATATCTGCATCCGTTCCACATGTACTTGCTCTGCAATCACGAACTAGGCTCAAATAGAATTACACTGTAATTCGGGAGCCAAAATCCATGTCCACCTCCGCCAAAAGCAAGGAACCTGCCGCTCCGCCAGCAAGCCTTGCCGCGCCCGCGCCAGTCCCGCAGGCCTTTGATTTTCTGGACCTGCGGGCCCAGTTTGCTTCGATTCGCGAAGATGTCATGGCCGCGGTTACTCGCGTCTTTGAAAGCCAGTACTTCATTCTTGGTCCAGAAGTGAAGCTCTTCGAGGAAGAAGTAGCCGCCAAGCTCGGGGCCAGATTTGCCGTTGGTTGTGCCTCAGGCACCGACGCCCTCGTTCTGTCCCTGATGGCAGCCGGGATTGGCCCCGGCGATGAAGTTATCACCACGCCTTTCAGTTTCATCGCCACGGCCGGTTCTATCGCCCAAGTGGGTGCTAAACCCGTTTTCGTGGACATCGATCCCACCACGTTCAACGTCAATCCCGCGCTCATTGACGCTGCCCTCACTCGAAGGACGCGCGCTATCATGCCCGTCCACCTGTTCGGTCTCCCCGCGGATATGGACCCCATCCGGAAAGTGGCTAAGGCCAAGGGACTGCTTGTGATTGAAGACGCCGCGCAGGCCATCGGCTCCCGGTATAACGATCGCTTCGTCGGCACTCTGGGCCATTTCGGTTGCTTCAGCTTCTTCCCGTCAAAAAACCTGGGCGGTGCGGGCGATGGCGGCTTGGTGACCACAAATGATCCCGCTCTGGCGGAGCGGCTCCAGATGCTCCGCATGCACGGCAGCAAGAAAAAGTACTACCACGACATTCTTGGCACCAACAGCAGGCTAGACGCCCTGCAAGCCGCTGTCCTACGCGTGAAGCTCCGCCACCTGGATTCTTGGGCAGCTGGCCGCCGGAATCGCGCGGATCGCTACCGCAGGCTATTTGCAGAGCAGAATCTGGCCTCGTTCGTGACTTGTCCTCCGCAGCCCCCTGCGAAGTTCCACCACGTCTATAACCAGTTCACCGTTCGCGTCACCAAACGTGATGCATTGAAGGAAGCTCTCCGCCTTGCTGGCATTCCCACCGA
>CAYOOS010000258.1:0-6445 GCA_964405585.1 uncultured Acidobacteriaceae bacterium
GCGTAAAGCATGGCAATCCAGTATGTTGAAGGTGCCGCCGTCCAGCGTCAGCCCTGAAGTGTTTCGCAGCCACAACGCGCGCAGTGGCCGGTCGACCATTTCGCCGTTCTCCTGCGCCGTTACCAATGTCACTTTCTCCGCTTCGATTGGCGACTGCACAATCGGCACCAGCGCCGACTGGTTCTTCATCACCGTGATTTTTTCTTTCAGGTTGTACTCGAACAAATCACCCGTATTGCTCCCAACCGCCGCCGCAGTTTCGTTCTCCAGCGCCGCGGTCGCTTCCCCCTCTTCCGATTCAACCTCAGCGCTATCCGTGTTGACTGTCCGGTCCCCAGTCGCTATCCCGCCAACTACGCCGCCGATGACTCCTCCCATCGATCCACCTGCAACTCCTCCAGGAACACCACCGGCAACTCCGGTCCGAAACGTGCCTCCTCCTGTGCCACCTCCCGATCCGGGACCAATCCCTGCGCCGCTCCCTGAGCCAACGCCTCCCCCTGCTCCTGAGCCAATCCCCTCCTCCATGCTCGCCTCATGCGCCTGCGGCGTCAGCATCATCGATTGCGGCATCGGCACCACGGGCCGTCTGGTGTAGTAGGGCTGCGAAATGTTCTGTATGAACGATTGTGGCGCGCCAGACACCATCGAAAGCTGCACATCTTTCCAATCTTCGCCCACCGTGTTGTCAATGATCGCCCAGCCCTGCAAAAACGGCGTCCCCGGCGCTTTCGGCAATACGATCCGGTACGTGCTTTTCCACACCGGCACTTCGCTGATGTAGCTCACGAACAAATTCCTGTCGCCGCTGCCCGTCGCGCTGATGGTCATCCTCCGCACATCCTTTGATCGCGTCGAGCCCATCAAATTCAGGTACCTGCTCACATCTTCGCGGATTTCGCCATCCGCCGCCCGCACCGTAACCCCCGGTCCCAGCTCAAACACCCGCAACTCTCCCGTATCCGTCACAATCGCCAGTTGCGTCACGTCCACCGTTCCGCCCTTGGTGGTCTCCTTCTTCACCGTTTCCACGCTGAACACCTTTCCCAGCGCGCTCGCCGTCCCGTTCCGCACTTCCACCCGCGTCCCTCGCAGCGCAATCAGAAACGCCGCGCTGGTCACGTCTTCGCTCAGCGGAATCTGCAGGCTCTTCAAACGCTCGCTAAGCGGTGCCACGGAGTTGTAGCGCACCCCGCTGATCTTTCCCCCGTTCAGGTCCACCACGGTCAGCGATTTCAGCACGTCATTCAGTTGCGCGGTCGTGAACTCGATCCCCAATTCCTGATTCCCGTGCACTCGCCCGCTGTGCTCGAAATAGCCCACTCCGTTCTTGTACAGCACCACTTTCTTCACTGGCAGCGAAGCGTTGCCGGTTGTCTCCTTGACTTCCGTTTCTGACTTCGTCTGTTGCGTTGGTGGATTCTGCGCAAACGCTGCGGCCGCAAACAACGCCGTCACACACAAGTAACCTACACGCATGGGCTACCCCCTTTGAGCAGTCGGATGCTACTTCTTAGACACCAGTTGTTCTGGATTTGCTCCCGCCCAGTTGCACGTCAACTCAGGAATGTTCTCGTCAGGGCACGGCTTTAGCCGTGCCGAGAGACTCACGATAAACGGGGGTTTTAACCCCTGAGGCTGCCCTGCCAAAAGTCATACGATCACTTCGCGCTCGGGTCCTTGAATTGCCTAGCCAGTCTGGGCCAATATCCTGTCGGCCGAAGCCGCTGCAAGTAATCCACGAAATAGGCGTCGGGCCCGATCAACACTCGCGCGCGCCGCTTTTCGACGGCGCCCAGTATCTTCGTCGCCGCCACTTCTGGATTCGTCCGCGTGATGCGCTGAAAGCGGTTCAAACTCTGTTGGCGCAACCCTTCACCCGCGTTCTTCCCCAGCCGCGCCTGCGTGGCAATCGCTGTCCGCACAAACCCCGGATGCACCGTGGTCACAAACACGTTCGTGCCCGCCAATTCATGCTGCAGCGATTCCGAGAATCCCCGCACCGCAAACTTGCTGGCGCAATAGGCGCTTTGCCCGATCGCTCCCACAAATCCCAGCAGGCTTGACGTGTTCACAATGTGCGCGCGCTTCTCTTTCTTCAGCAATGGCAGAAAGAAATGCACGCCATGAATCACGCCCCAGAAATTCACGTCCATGAGCCAGTGGAAATCCTCCAGCGAAAGCTCCTCGAAATTCCCCAGCAGCGCCACGCCTGCATTATTGAACACCACCGTCGCCCGTCCGTGCAGCGTGGCCACTTCTTCCGCGAACGCTTTCACGCTTGCCGCGTCCCCCACGTCCACGCGGTGCTGCGTCACCTTGCCGCGCGCAGTTCCCAGCAGCGCAACCGTTTCCGCCAATCCCTTGTCGCTCACGTCCGATAGCGCCAGCGAAGCTCCTATCGCCGCAAGTTGTTGCGCCAAACAGCGGCCCATTCCCGATCCCGCTCCTGTGATTACGGCCACACTTTCACTCAGAAATGACATTGGCGCACCATTCTGTACGATTTCACCGCAATTTCCTGGAGGAGTCTTTCATCGAAGCAACGGCCCCACAACGTTCTCATACCATATTTCAAGCGCGCCCAGCCAGCGCGTCCGTCACACGCACGCTTTCTAACTTGCGAGTTTGAGGGAGGGCACGACTTTAGTCGTGCCGTAAGCGGAACAAAAAAATCGGCTTTAGCCGCTGAGGTCTGTTGGCATTTACCACTGCTTTACTTTAGGGGACGAGTTCAACTGAATTTTCCGGATATGCCACGCGCACCTGGTTTCTTCCCGCGCGTTTCGCTTCATACAGCATCTGGTCGGCTTTGCGCACCAGCGCCGAAAAATCCTGCACGTCCTTGCCTTGAAATCCCGCTACGCCGAAGCTGGCCGTCACGCTCACGCTCTGCCCCGCCAGCGGAAAACACAGCGCGCCAAACTGTTCGCGGAAGCGGTTCACCGCCACTTCCACGTGCTCCGGCTCCACATGCGTCACCACCAGCAGGAATTCATCTCCGCCCAGCCGACCGCAAATATCGGAAGCCCGCGTGCTCTTCTTCAATCCTTCCGCGAACGTCTTCAGCACCGCGTCGCCCGCGTCGTGCCCAAAGGTGTCGTTGATGCTCTTGAAATTATCAATGTCGCCGAGCACGACCCACAGCGAATAGCCATGCCGCGCGGCCCCGCGCAGTTGCTTCGACGCCCAGTCTTCAATCGCCCGCCGGTTCGGCAAGCTCGTTAAGGGATCCGTGCGCGCCGCTTGCTCCAGCTTCTCGCTCTTTGCCGCCAGTTCGCGGTTCAGGTCCACAATCCTTCTTCCCACTCCGATGCGCGCCAGCATCTCCCCCGGGTCGAAGGGCTTGGTAAGGTAATCGTCCGCGCCGGCTTGCAGTCCCTTCACGACGTTACCCTTCTCCGTATTGCTGGTCATCAGGATCAGGTAAGTGTAAGGCCGGGCTTTGTCCGCGCGTATGCGCTGGCACAATTCCGGCCCGGAAATATCCGGCATCATCCAGTCGGTAATCACGATGCACGGCGTGTGCTTCTCAAACATCTGCAGCGCTTCCTGGCCGTCGCGCGCAAACAGCAGCGAATACGGCTCCGCGTAGAGCACCTGCTCGACCAGTTTCCGGTAGACGGGCGAATCGTCTACCACCAGGACTTCGTATTTTGAGCTAGAGGCGTTCATACCGTTTTCACCGCGAAGGACACCGTCCGCGCGGAAGTTCACCTTGTTTTCCAGGAACGTGCTTCCTTCCAATCTAGCAGGGGCTTTCCACCGGCGGGCGCTGCCGCGCGTGCTTTGCGCTAAAGAGGCAATATCGCATTGGTTTTTCCTGGCCTTTCACTCGGTGAACGATTCCGCATTGGGCTTCCGGGAGGGCACGGCTTCAGCCGTGCCAATTTGCTCTTGAGCTTTGAGGGTTTTAACCCCGGAGATGCGGGTTGCACGCCCAAATCGCACGGTGTTTAGGCTTTTCTTCCGTAAACCAGCAACGCGCCTTCCGCCTTGAACGCCTTCAAGTGAGCCGCATCCCGGAACCATCGCCCACTATAGGTCTCTGGCGATGGCGAAGGATCGGGAATGCGCTCATGCGCAATTTCCGCAAATCCTGCCTCACGAAACAGCCCACTCCACTCCTCCGCCGAGAGCAGTTTCGTCGGCACTTGCAGCAGTTCTCCCCATTGGTGGCAATGCGGATTATCCCGGTAGTAGTTGATCAGAATCCAAGCCATGCCGCCGGGGTGCAGCACGCGAAACATCTCCTTCACCCCCTTGCTCGGTTCGGGCCAGTAATACGCGGACTCCACCGAAATCGCGTGCGTGAAAAAGTTCGGTTCCCAGGGGATTTCGCCCACTTCGCCGGTGACATACAGGACGTGTTCGTGCTCCACACTGCCGCGCCGCGCCACGCGGATCATTTCATCGGAAATGTCCATTCCGACGACGCGCCCTTCCGGCACCATCCGCGCAATCCGCCGCGAGAGCCATCCTGCCCCGCAGCCGATGTCCAGCACATTTTCCGCCGGACCCAGCCGCATTTTCTCCAGCACCGGCAGCGTAATCGGCAAGTGGTCTTCTTCCATGCCTTCGCCGCGCCCTGCTTCCGCCCAGCGGTTAAACTCTTTGCGCAAATCTTCCTTATTGTTCGTGGTCATGGTAATAATCTAACGCCCGCCGCCTGTCCTGCTCAAGCGCATGCCAAAAAAGCGCCGGCCTTCCACAATCCGCTCGCCTCAAGTTAATTCGACGCGTCCGCTGCGTTTGCGTCGAAGTATCAGTCGTCCAGTCTTCAATTCTTGGTGAACTATTTCCATCACCGCACTTAGACAATTCTTAGATTAGATTTCTCTTGGGTCCACTTAGGACAGTAATGCTTGCGCTACACTTCTCCCCGAAGAGTACCGGGGTCATGTTCCCTCTCTCCTTCCCCTTCCTCAGACTGACCCCAGCGTCCGGTAATCGCGTCCTTCCGTTTGCCCCTTCCACGACAGTCGGCCGCCGAGCACTCTACAGTAAAGGGGAAAGGCACAATGAAAATTTCATGCATGAGGGTCGCAGGGTTCGTCCTCGTTGCCGTGCTTTCATACGGAATGATCTCGCCAAGCTTGCACGCAGGCCCGGTTGCCGGGGGCAAGTTCAAGCTGCCGTTTGACGCACAAATTGGGAAAATGGCGCTCCCAAAGGGCGACTATTCGTTCTCGATCGAAGGTCTGTCACTCACGGGGAATGTCCTCATCCTCCACGAAAGCCGGCCGGTTGGGTTTGTCCGCCCGCAGTCATTTAACGACCGTGAAACGCAGAGCAAAGATCCCGTACTCGTTTGCATTCGCCACGACGGAAACGTTACTGTGCGCGCATTGCGCTTGCCCCACGTTGGCACCTTCTATTTTCCTCTGGCGAAAGACTTAAGTGTGCTCGCGGCTCAGCAGCCTCAGCTCATCGAAACTGTTTCCGTCGAAGTGAGCGGCGACTAACGCAACCTTGCAGCACTTGCGTCTAAAGCTCTCTAGCTTCTCTTGGCCGGACTCGGGTTGATTCCGCAACGGGGTTCGTCCCAAACGTCCGGCCTTTCTCTTCCGTTCGACTTCACACCCGGCCTTTCGTAGGATGGGTTAGCAATGGCTCCTCGCATTCAACTCGTTCTCGCCACTGCCGATAATGACGATATGTCTTTGACCCTGTTCAAACGTGCCGTCCGAACGGCCGTTGCCGCCGCGGTCGGTTTCCTGGTTTGCGTTTCGCCCGCTGGGCCGCAGCAACAATCCGCAAGTGAGCTCTCGACCCAAACCATTAAAACCACTTCGGTCGCGGTAAATGTCTACGCCATCGCGGAAGGCCATCGCGGCCGCTTGGTTCGGGATCTGAAGAAGGATGACTTTGAGCTCATCGAAGATGCGGCTCCCCAGAAGATCGAGTACTTCTCGCAGGAGACGAATGCCGCGCTGAGTTTGGGAATCGCCATTGATACGAGCATCAGCCAGGAACAGCTTCTTGACACGGAAAAAGCCGCGGCGAAAACCTTTCTGGGTTCCGTTCTGCGAAGCGGCGATCAAGCATTTGTAATGGATTTCGATGCGGATGTGAACTTGCTCCTCGATTTTACGGATGAGTCCACAAAATTGGCGAGCGCCATTGATTCCGCGGAAATCAACGAAACCGGAAAAAGTATTCTGCAGGAAGATGCGGCGAACTCCACCGGAGGCACGCATTTATATGATGCGGTGTATTTGGCCTCGAACGAGTTGATGAAGGCGCGCTTTGGACGCAAAGTGCTTGTTCTGGTGACCGACGGGGAAGACCAGGGCAGCAGAACCAATTTACTGAAAGCCATCGAATCGGCGGAGAAGTCTGACGTGATTCTCTACTCGATTGTGGTCAGCGATCCGCAATTTTACTCGCTGCTGGGCGGCACGTACCACGGAGACGCCAGCGTGCGCAAACTCGCTAGGGAAAC
>CAYOOS010000259.1:0-6404 GCA_964405585.1 uncultured Acidobacteriaceae bacterium
CAACATCCCCAGCCGCACATGCCACTTGAATTTGAAGTGAGAATCTACAAAGGCAAACTCCAGAGCGAAGAGAAGGAGTGGGATGGCGTTAGTGCGTAAGAGCCCACCCTTTCTCGGAAGAAAGGGTGGGGCACCTGTGATCTTTCAACAGGTTGTTCCCTTCCTCGCCAGGGTTTTAGCGGTCTTGCAGAGTGGGAGCCAGCTGTATCCGCTTCCAAGGCAGAGAGTTGCTGTAACTGCCTTTCCTAGCCGGGGATTTCAACCTTCTCTGGAGAGGAACAACGTCTTGACCATCTACAGGCACCCTCAAGCTCCTCTGATTTGTGACTTGACGCGGGAAACCCAAGGCCCAGGCGCACACTCCGTGCCTGGGGCAACCGGTAAGTGGAAAACCCGCAGGGCTCGCGGACTCTCCCTGCGCCACAGGGATGATGGCTGGGCGCTGGTATACTGAGGGATTACAAATCACTGCTACAAGAGAATGAGGACACGTGTACCTGACGATAATTCAGCGGTTACGAGAAGCGCTGGCTGCGCACATACGGGATAAGTACGGCTGCGAGATCAACGTGGTGTTGGAGAGGCCGCCGAAGCTGGAGCTTGGCGAGGCGGCTTCGCCGGTGTGTTTCGAGCTAGCCAAGCGGCTGAAGAAGGCGCCGCGGCAGATTGCGCAGGAGATTGCGTCGTCGTTGCCGGCGATTGCGGGGGTTGCGCGGGTGGAAGTGGCCGGAGGCGGCTACTTGAATGCGTTTTTTGAACGGGCGGCGTTTTGGGAGAGCGTGCGTGGGGAGGCGAGTGGCGAACGAGGGGGAACGGGTGATGGGCGGGGTCGGGTGATCGTCGAGCACACGAGCATCAATCCAAACAAAGCGGCGCACATCGGGCACCTGCGGAATGCGGTGCTGGGCGACACGATGGTGCGGATGCTGCGGCATACCGGCAACGAAGTGGCGGTGCAGAATTACATTGATAATACGGGGGTGCAGGTGGCGGACGTGGTGATAGCGTTTCGCGAGATGGAGAGGAAATCGCTGGCCGAGGTGCGGAGACTGGCGGGGGAACCGAGGTTTGATTATTTGTGCTGGGACCTGTACGCGAAGGCTACGCGATATTTTGAGGAAGACAAGACGCGGGCGGCCAAGATGCGCGGAGAGACGCTGAAGGCCATTGAAGAAGGAAAAGGCGAAATCGCAGAAATGGCTACGGTGATTGGCGATGCGATTGTTAGCCTGCATTTGCGGACGATGGCGCGGCTGGACATTTTCTATGAGCTGCTGGCACGGGAGAGCGAGATTCTGCATTTACATTTTTGGGATGCGGCGTTTGAAAAATTGAAGGCTAGCGGGGCGATTGAGTTGGCGACTGACGGGAAGAATGCCGGATGCTGGATTATGCCTTGGGAGACGAAAGAAAGAGCAAAAGCTAACGCAGAGAACGCAGAGGGCACGGAGAAGGAGGAAGACGACGAGGAACAGGCAAAGATTATTGTGCGTTCCAACGGAACTGTGACTTACGTTGGGAAGGATATTGCTTACCAGCTTTGGAAATTTGGGTTGTTGGGGAAGGATTTCCGGTACCGGAAATGGCCGGAGCCGCCTGATGCGAAGACCGTGTGGGCTACGACAACAGAGCCGAACGATCCGGGTGCGCCACATTTTGGGGATGCGACGGCGGTTTACAACGTGATTGATACGCGGCAGGCTTATTTGCAGGAAGTGGTGGCGGAAGGATTGCGGGCGCTGGGACACGTTCGCGAGGCGGAGAATTCGATTCACTTCGATTATCAGATTGTGGCATTGACGCCGCGCTGTGCCGCGGAATTGGGCTACGAGGTTGCGACGGACGAAGCAAAGAAAGCTTATGTGGAAGTGAGCGGGCGAAAGGGGCACGGCGTTAAGGCAGACGACTTGATTACGAAGTTGGAAGCCGCAACGCTGGGCGAGGTGCAGCAGCGGCATGCGGATATGTCCACGGAGCAGCAGATTGCTACGGCGCATGCCATTGCCGTGGGGGCGCTGCGATTTTTCCTGCTGAAGTACACACGCAACACCATCATCGCGTTTGATTTCAAGGATGCGCTGAGTTTTGAGGGAGAGACGGGCCCGTATTGCCAGTACGCCGTGGTGCGGATTCGCGGGATTCGGCGCAAGGGACTGGAAGCCGGGGCGGTGCGCGCGGTGGTGACCAAGGAGTCGGTGGAGAAATTTCTGGCGGGAGCCGAGGGGAATGGGCTTTGGGAGTTGGTGATCGGGTCAGGGACGCTCGATCACGCCGTGGAAGCAGGGATTGGCGCGCAGGAGCCGGCGTTTGTGGCTAAGTATGCGTTTCAGTTGGCGCAGGGGTTCAACGCGTTTTACCACAAACATCACATTGTTTCGGAGACGGACGAGCAGAAGCGCGCATTTTTGTTGGCGTTGACGGAAATGGTGGAGAGGCAATTGGTGAAGGCGCTGGGGATATTGGGGATTGCAGCGCCGGAGAAGATGTAGGGGGTTGGAACCGTAAAAGCGGCGGCAAGCCGCCGCACGGTAAGTTAGAGCCACGCACAACTCGAAGAGAGATTCCTCACTTCGCGGACTCCGTTCGGAATGACGGGTTGCGTAGTTAGCAACGAGAGATGGGATTCGCGAGATTGTGCCGCGATCCCTCCGCTCCGTGTCGCAAAAGACGCGACACTCCGGTCGGGATGACAATTTGGGTGATGCCGCAAACGGCGCGGGTCCCGCCTTGCGGGGTCGGGATGACAACATTTGCCACGGTCAGAGCGTGGTGATTAGGTGAACGAGGGTGCGGAGGGCTACGCCGGTGGGACCTTTGGCTAGCCAGGGTTTGGAATCGTCGTTCCAGGCGGTTCCGGCGATGTCCAGGTGGATCCACGGGGTATCGCCTGCGAATTCACGAATGAACATTGCGCCGGTGATGGCGCCGCCACCTTTGCCGCTGCTTATGTTCTGAATGTCGGCAAAACTTCCTTTGATAAATTCGCGGTATTCCTCGTCCATGGGCATGGGCCACATTTTTTCGCCGGCCGCTTTGGCGCTGGCAAGCAACTTGTCAGTCCAAGCCTGATCGGAGCCGAAGACGCCGACATTGATGCCGGCGAGGGCGACGACGATGGCGCCGGTGAGAGTGGCAGCGTCCACGAGATGAGTCGCGCCGAGTTGTTTGGCGTAGTGAATGCCATCGGCGAGGATCAAGCGGCCTTCCGCGTCGGTGTTGAGCACTTCGATGGTTTTTCCGGACATGGCGGTCTGGATGTCGCCAGGCTTTTGCGCTTTGCCGCCGGGCATGTTCTCAGTAGCGGGGACCACACAAATGACTTTGACGTTGGGCTTCAGGGCGGCGAGCGCGCGCATGACGCCGAGCATGGTGGCGCCACCGGCCATGTCGTACTTCATTTTTTCCATGCCATCGGAGGGCTTGATGGAGATGCCGCCGGTATCAAAAGTGACGGCTTTGCCGACGAGACCGATGACGGGAGCGCCGGGCTTGGAAGTGGCGGGCGTATAGGTAATGACGATGACGCGAGGCGGTTCGACGCTACCCTGAGCGACGCTGAGCAACGCGCCCATTCTTAGATCGGCGATTTTCTTTTCGTCGAGAATTTCCACCTTCAGACCGGCTTCCTTGGCCATGGCTGCGGCCTTATCGGCCAGGATGCGGGGCGTGAGTTTGTTGGAAGGCTCGTTGACGAGGTCGCGAGTGAAATTCTGCGAATCACCAATAAAGCGGCCGCGGGCAATGCCCTTCTCGCCAGCTGATTTTTCCGCGTTGCCAAATCCCGCAATGGACAACGATTCGATAAATTTGTCGTTTTTCTTGTCCGTCTTGTATTTGTCGGTTTCAAAATCGGCTGCGATGGCCGCTTCGGTAACGGCCTGGGCGGCGTCTTCGGTGAGGTCACCTTCGCGCAGGGCGAAGGCGAATTTGTGGACGCCCCGGGTCTTCAAATAACGCAGCGCGGCTCCCGCAACTTTTCGGAGGGTGGCGGGGTTAAATTGCTCGCGCTTCCCTGCCCCGACGAGAAGTAGGCGGGGACTTTTCAGCCCCGCGGGGGCGTGAACGAGGGTGAGTTCGAGTGCTTTCCCGGTGAGCTCACCACTTTTGGCCAGACGGCCGAGCAGGCCACCCGTGAGTTTATCGAGTTCGGCGACACGGCCCTGGAGGGGGTCGCTTTCCTCAAAGAGATAGGTGACGACAGCGTCGTCCGCGAGCGTGCTGATGGACTTGGTTTCCAGCGTGATTTGCATGATTCGTTTATCGCCTCCGGTTGCGATACATGGCTTGCTCCGCTTCCCTGCGGGCATCCTTGTTGCGTTCGTCCTGGCGGCGGTCCCACGATTTCTTTCCTTGCGCCAGAGCGATTTCGACCTTGGCAATGCCGTTGCGAAAATAGATCCGCAAGGGAATAACGGTCAAACCTTTGGATTCGGTACGTCCCGAGAATTTATCGATCTCGCGTTTATGAAGCAGCAACTTGCGGTTTCCCAGCGGTTCATGATTCCAGGGGCCGCCGGGCATATACTGAGCGATATGGGCGTTGGCGAGGTAGGCGCCAGTGGGTTTGAAGTCCACATAGGCATCGCGAATGTTGGCCTTGCCTTCGCGGAGGGCCTTTACTTCCGTGCCGTGCAACACGAGCCCCGCTTCCAGCTTCTCCAGAATGTGATAGTGGTAGGAAGCGGAGCGATTTTGCGCCACGATAAGCTCGCGCGGGCCTTTGGAATCCTTGCCCTTTTCGGGTTTCTTGTTTGGCTTGTTCACTCTCTTTCATTTTACCCGATGGCGCGTCTAAATAAGCATGGAAGGCTGGCAAAAGTGGGCCAGTCACGGGGGACGGGCACCAGCTACCTGTCCGCAGGTCCTCGAGATTGGATAAGGCTGGCAAATGGGACAGTTTGAAAAGCAGGACATCGGGGCGGGGTGCGCTTGCCGCGTCGCCAAGCCGGATGCTAGACTGCAAAGGCAAGTAAAGACGAGATTTGGGGCCAGACGGGGTCCCGGAGAATTCATGCGTCGATGGAGTGCGGTCGCCATCTGCATCCTGTTCGGAGTGATCCTGGGAGGCTGCCCGAAGGGCAACCCGGACTACAAAGCGGGGATGCATGCGGAGGATTTGAAGGATTATGACGCCGCCGTCGAATACTACCTGAAAGCCACAAAAGTCGATCCGCACAACGCGAATTACCAGATCAAGTTGAATCAGGCGCGGTTTGAAGCCGGGCAGTTGCACGTGCATGAGGGATTGAAATTACGGGAAAAAGGCGATTTGCAGGGAGCGCTTGCGCAGTTTCAGAGGGCGGAGATCTTGGACCCATCAAGCTCCGTAGCGGATCAAGAAGCAAAGAAAACGATGGACATGATTGCGGAGAAGGTGGCCGCGAATCAGGCGCAGGCGGAAGAACCGCTGGTGGAAAACGGCGAGCCGGTGATGGCCACTGCACCACCCGAGATCAAACCGCTCTCGCGGGCCCCGATCAACCTGAAGATGTCGAATGACGCAAGGGTGGTGTTCGACACTATCGGCAAACTCGCCGGTTTGACGGTCATTTACGACCCGGACATACAGCAGAAGAAAATCAGCACGGAACTGAACAATGTGACGCTGGAGCAGGCGCTGGACATCGTGTGCCTGGAGAGCAAGACGTTCTGGAAGCCGGTAACAGAAAACATCATCATCGTGGTTGGGGACCAGGCGCAGAAGAGGCGGGATTACGAAGAGCAGGTGGTGCGGACTTTTTATCTGAGCAACGTGGCCATCGCGCAGGACTTGACGGAAATCACCACGGGCTTGCGGCAATTGCTGGACCTGAAGCGCATCCAGCAGGTGAATTCGCAGAATGCCATCATCATCCGGGATACGCCGGACAAGCTGATGCTGGCGGACAAAATCATCCGAGATATTGACAAGGCCAAGCCGGAAGTGATCGTCCAAGTGATGATTCTGGAAGCGCGCACGGACAACCTAAAGAACCTGGGGATTCAGCAGGTGCAGTCGATTTCCGCGGCGGTGAATCCTAGCTACAGCACGAGCAGCACTTCAAGCTCGACGACGACGGCGACAAGCTCCACAGCTAGCAGCGGGACCACGGCTACGTTGAGCCAGTTGCGGCATTTGAATCAATCGGACCTGGTGCTGACTTTGCCGAGCGCCACTGCGAACTTCCTGCTTACTGACAGTTCGACAAAGATCCTGCAGAACCCCGAACTTCGCGGTGTGGATGGGCAGTCGGCAAAATTGAAGATTGGCGATCGTGTACCGGTGGCGACGGGCAGCTTCCAGGCAGGCGTGGGAGTGGGAAGCACGAGCGGGGCAGGCTTCGTGAATCCGCTGGTGAACACTCAGTTTCAGTACATCGATGTGGGCGTGAACATAGACATGACGCCGCACGTGCACCCGAATC
>CAYOOS010000260.1:0-5475 GCA_964405585.1 uncultured Acidobacteriaceae bacterium
AATCACAAACGCCAAATCCTTATCCTGCCGCAGCAACTGGTCCAGAAAGCTGTAGCTGGCGCTCCGTTCCTGATCCAAAACCCGCCTCTGACTCAAACTAGTATCCACCAGCAATCCCAGCCGCAAGGGCACGTCGTTCTCTCTCAAAAAATAGCTGATCGTTTGCGGCCGCCCATCCTCCGTAACCGCAAAATCCTCTTTCGCCAAATTCGTGACGATCTTTCCGTGCTTATCCCGCACGGTAGTCAGCACGCTGACCGCCTTCACCTGTATCGCAATCTTCGGCGTAGTCCCCTGCGCCGCGGGTGCCTGCCCCGCCGTTTGCTGTCCTCGCACATTTCCACCGAACATCGCCACCAATACAAACACGGCCAAGCAAACTCTCCGCGTCCGCCAATTCCGTCCACAAATTCCAAGTTTCACAGAATCACTTCTCATTTCTCTCCAAACCGGGTCGCATCCGCAACCCTCTGCCACAAGCCCTGCTACTTAGAATCCCATCCATCCGCTTTTGGTTTCCCCACAAACACACCCCAACGCGCTCCCCTGGCTCTCCAGTGGGAGTTCCTTCGAACCACAAATTAAGTTCCCGGCATAAACCTGGGTATTGGTTGCCCCAGGCACGGAGTCTGTGCCTGGGTCTTGGGTTTGCTTCACTCTGCGATCTCTGTGGCACAGTCACTTCTGACTGTGTTCTTGGGTTTCCTCTATCACGCCTCCGCCAAATGACCTTGAGGGTGCCCCACCCTAGGTTTGATAGGGTGGGCTCTTACGATCGAGCACCTCGCACTTTCTGCTCCTAATTCTGTCTCGGAACTCTGTGCTCTCCGTGTCCTCTGTGGTGAAACTTTTTCGCATTGTCTCCGTTAACTCTGCGGCCCCTCTGCGGTCTCTGTGGTAAGTTTTTTTCTTACTCTTTTCTTTCAACTTTCAACTTTTGACTTTCAACCCTTCACTTCTTCAACACCACCGTCTTCCCCGTCCCCGCCGATTCCCGCGCCGCATCCAGAATCTCCGCCACAATCACATTCGTCTCCAGCGAAGAAATCGCATCCGGCTTCGCCCCATCCAGAATCACCGCCCGCAAATAAGTCAATTCATCGTCATAAGGCGGCGCCACTTTCTTCGCCTCCACCACCTGCTCCTCTTCCTTAGCCTTCCTCTCCTTCACTTTCTGCGCTCCCGCAGTCAGTACATACCCCGTCTTCCCGTACACTTCCACATCCTCGCGCCCAAACGGCCAGTTCCACGAAGCCTGCAAAATCGCCTGCGCCTTCGGATACGTCAAAATAATCGTCGCCTCATCATCCACCTTCGGATACATATCCGGCTTGATCTGCTGCGTTACCGCCGTCACCGTCAACGGCTTCTGTCCGCCCATCAGCACCGTCACCAGGTCCGCGCCGTAGCACCCAAAGTCGTACAGCGCCCCGCCTCCACCCAGTTTCGGGTCTCCCAGCCAGCCCATAAACTCCGGCCCCACGCCAATTTCTTTCGGTCCAAAATGCCCGAAGTGCGTCACCATCTTCCGCACGTCGCCAATGTCCCCCGCTTGCACCAGATCAAACATCGTGTGCGTGCTCGGCGCCCAATCAATAAAATAATTCACCAGCACCGGAATCTTCGCCTCATGCGCCGCGTGCTCAATCGCCAGCGCATCCTCCGCACTCACCGCCAGCGGCTTCTCCATCATCACCGGAATACGATGCTTCGCGCACAACTCCACAATCTTCCGGTGATCCTTCGTGTTCGAGTAAATCAGCACCGCCTGCGGCTTAGTCGCCGTCAGCATCTCTTCCAAATCCGCGTGATAAAGCCCCTTATCCAGCGAAAACTGTTTCGCATACTGATCAAATAGCGCCCGATCCGCCTCGCTGATCCCCACAATCGTGATATCCGTCCGCTTCAACGCATTCGTTAAAAATCCGCCAACATGCCCGTGCACCATCCCCGCAATCACCACGCGAAGCGGCGCCGCATCGCCAGCCATCTTCCCAGCGTTTTCTCCAGCCATAACTCCCGCTCCCATCACCACCATCCACATCGCCAACAACATCATCACTCGAATCGCAAGTCTCATCACACCCTCCAGTATTTCCCTCGCATCATACACCGCCCAATCCGAATTGCTGTATCCAACAGCACCCTGTAGCTCACCCCTTCAGGGGTGAGGCTTTCCATAACGCAACCACCCAACACACGACCTGTACCTCACCCCTTCAGGGGTGAGGCCTTCCATAACGCAACCGACACGTTCTCCCGAAGCACTCTTTCACTCTTCTACTCTTTCACTCTTCCACTTCTTTTCTTCTCCTACCTCTCTGTGCCCTCTGTGTTCTTCCCTCTGCGACCTCTGTGTTATAGTCCCTCTTTCCTTCTTCCCCATGGACCCCATCAAACTAATCGAATGTCCCCGCGACGCCTGGCAAGCCCTACCAACCTTCATCCCCACGGAAACCAAAGTAGCCTACCTGAGAGAGCTAATCTCCCTCGGCTTCCGCCACATCGACGCCGTAAGCTTCGTCTCCCCCAAGCACGTCCAGCAAATGTCGGACAGCGAACAAGTAATACCCCAACTCCTAGAATCTCTCCCCGCCAACATCACTCCGCCCGAAATCATCGGCATAGTAGTAAACGAAAAAGGACTCCAACGCGCTCTGGCCACTCCCGGCGTAACCACCATCGGCTATCCCTACTCCATCTCCGCCTATTTCCGCCGCGCCAACGCCAACATGACCCGCGCCGAATCCCGCTCCCTGGTTGAAACCCTCAAGCGCGAAACCAAATCCGCCAACAAAAATTTAGTAATCTACATCTCTATGGCCTTCGGCAATCCCTACGACGAGCCTTGGGGCCCCGAAATCGTTCACGACACTCTCGACTGGCTCAAAGACATCCGCGTCACCACCGTCTCCTTAGCCGACACCGTAGGCACCGCCTCTCCCGATCTAATCCGCGAACTCTTCTCCCAAGTAAAAGATCACGTAGCGGGCATCGAACTAGGCGTCCATCTCCATTCCCGTCCCGACAACGCTGAAGAGAAAATCCTCGCCGCCTATCAAGCCGGCTGCCGCCGTTTCGATTCCGCCCTCGCCGGCCTGGGCGGCTGCCCCTTCGCAGGCGACGAACTGGTCGGCAACATCCCCACCGAATCCGTCCTCTTCGCCCTAGCCAAAGCCGGCGCCACGCCCCCCATCGACCCCGCCACCCTCCCCCCGTTAATCCGCCTAACCAACCAAATCCGCTCCACCTATTCCCAACAACCCCCAACCAACTAATCCCCCTGCCACCCTGTACCTCACCCCTTCAGGAGTGAGGTATTCCATAACATTACCGACACGTTCTCCCGTAGCACTCTTAAACTCTTCTACTCTTCCACTTCTTTTCTTCTCCTAACTCTGTGACCTCTGTGTTCCGATCTCTGTGACCTCTGTGTTACCGTCCCTCCCGCTTTTCTCTTCTCTGCGAACTCTGCGCCTCTGCGTTAAGCTTCTTCTCCGTTTCTTTCAACTTTCATCTTTAAACTTTTAACCATAAACTCTCCCCAAGGAGCAACCATGTCCTACGAAACCCTCCTACTCTCCACCGAAGGTCCTCTGGCCACCATCACTCTCAACCGCCCCGAAAAGCGCAACGCCATCACCACCCCGATGATCGCCGAAATCCAAACCGCCCTCGACGAGCTCGAAAAAACGCACGTCCGCGTAGTCATCCTCACCGGAGCAGGTCCCGCCTTCTGCGCCGGCATGGATCTGGACATGCTCCGCTCCATCGCCGCCCAATCCCCCTCCGAAAATCAGGAAGATTCCCGCCGCATCGCCAAATTTTTTCGTCGTCTCTGGAGTTATTCCAAACCGCTAATCGCCGCCGTAAACGGCCACGCCCTGGCCGGAGGCTGCGGCATAGCCACTCTTTGCGATTTCACCCTGGCCGTCCCCGAAGCCAAATTCGGCTACACCGAAGTGAAAATCGGTTTCCTCCCCGCGATCGTTTCCGTTTTCCTAACCCGTCAGATCGGCGAAAAACGCGCCCGCGATCTTCTACTCACCGGCCGCCTAGTCGAAGCCGCCGAAGCCAAGGAACTAGGCCTGGTCAACGAAGTCGTCCCCCCCGAACTCCTCATGTCCCGCGCCCACGAACTAGCCGAACTCTTAATCGCCGCCAGCCCAGCCAGCGTCACCCGCGCCAAGCATCTCCTGGTCTCTTCAGCAACCGCCAGCCTAGATCACGACCTCGAGCGCGCCGTCCTCGAAAACGCCCGCATGCGCTGCACCCCCGACTTCCGCGAAGGCCTGGCCAGCTTCCTAGAAAAACGCAAGCCCATCTGGCCCTCCTCCCCCGAAAAATCCTGACCGATCCGCCGCCACCCTGTACCTCACCCCTTAAGGGGTGAGGCCTTCCACAACGCAACCACCCACCCCACAATCGAAACGCCGTTTCTCGTCTTTCTAACCTCGTGGTCACCAACCAATCTGCTTCCTCCCCAATTCCCTCTCGCCCAATTGCCCTATGTATATTTGCATAATATACTTCTATCGTTATGTCCCGCCTGCGTCGCATAGAACAATCCGATCGCGTCTTCTTCATCACCACCAACGTCTCAAAAAACGTCCCGCTTCTCCGCCCTCCCGAGATGGACCTTCTTCTCAACATCCTCGATGATGTCCGCCGCGCCGAGGCTTTCCTTCTTCTCGGCTATGTCGTAATGCCGGACCACACCCACCTGATGTTCGCCACTCGCACGAAATCCCTCTCTCACATCCTTCACCAGTGGAAATTCAAAACTGGCTATGCCATACAACATCGTCGCCGCCACTCTGGCGCATTCTGGCATCCTCGCTATTTCGATTTCATCTGCAGGCGGTCACGGGATGTCTCGGACAAATTGCTCTATATCCACCAAAACCCCGTCACCGGCAAACTGGTGGCCGATCCAGAGGATTGGAAATGGTCCAGCGCCGCTTTCTATCTCCGAAAAGGCGCGTCGCCCCTTCAACCCACTCTCCTCGATTTTTCTGGTGATCCCAACGAACTTCTTTGGCCAGCCCCCAACCGCCCCCTATAGCCAACCCACTAATCTGCCCTTCGGCCTTTTATCTGTACCTCACCCCTTAAGGGGTGAGGCCTTCAATAACACCACCACTGCGTAAACGCCATGAAAACCCTCAGGCCTCAAAGGCCTGAGCTACAATCGTCCTAATTCACCGCGCTCTCTTTTCTTTTCTCCGAAACTTTTTACTGAGAACTTAAAACTGAATACTTTCCTCTTCCCCCTCAAGGTATCCCCATCTTCTGCTTGTACGCCGCGTACACTCCCCCCGGCCATTTCGGTGTCTTCAATTCATCCACATACCAGTTCGGCCCTCGTTTCTTCAACTCCACCCTATAACTGGTATCCACCCAATCGTCGCCGTCCTTGGGGTAATCCTTCACCGCAACGCTGATCACGCTGTTACTGCCGCTGGTGTTAATCGC
>CAYOOS010000260.1:5485-6385 GCA_964405585.1 uncultured Acidobacteriaceae bacterium
TAATGTTCGCCTCTCGAGTCAACCCGTCCCGCAAATACGAGTAGATCGACGAGCTCCGCTTGTTGTCCCAGAACAGCGCGTCAAACTTCTGCTCCTCTGCCGTCATCGCATTCTTTCCCGCGATCAAGTGCATGGTATTCAGCCGGTCCGTCATCACCACATTCGGATCGTCCTCACGCCCTCCCTGATCCACCGTTTGGAACACGGCCATCACCACACCCTCAGGAGTCGCCTGCTCCGCCCGCGCCGTCTCCATCACCCCCGGCCCAACTGAAGGCAGCCAATATTTCAGCCGAGGCACAACGTACCCAGCAATCGTCAGAAGCAACAACAATGGAGCGATCCACCACAGTTTGTTTTTCATACGCAAATCTTACTCTCCCCCGTCTGCCTCATAACCCTCATCCACCCAACTGTCACCGAACCGTCATCCCACTCCCTGGTCCACCAGGCACTCTAGACTTCCTGTGCTCTCCGTGTCCTCAGTGGTGAAAAACTCTTACACTCTTACACTCTTACACTCTTATACCTCTTCCCCTTTCCCCATCTCGCTGTCTCCGTTCCCTCTGCGGCCCCTCTGCTACCTCTGTGGTGAGCTTTTCTCTTCGTCTTTGAACTTTCAACTTTCGACTTTGAACCCACTCCCCGATTTCCGTCATACTATCCTCACCAACCATGCTTCCCACTCACGACGTCACCATCCGCGTCCGCTACGCCGAAACCGATCAAATGGGCGTTGTCTACCACTCCAATTTCCTGATCTGGTTCGAAGTCGGCCGCGTAGAACTAATGCGCTCCCTCGGCTTCGATTACAAACAAATGGAATCCGAGTCCGACACCTACATGGTCGTCGCCGACGTCCACTGCCGCTACCACCATCCCGCCCGTTACGATGAACTC
>CAYOOS010000261.1:0-6371 GCA_964405585.1 uncultured Acidobacteriaceae bacterium
CGCTATCTGGAGAACTGGAATGGAACCCTGAATTACCTGGGTTCCATCGTCGAGCTGTACTACAGCCGGCAAGCCAACGGCACCTTCAAATGCTGCAACACGGTATATGCCCCGCCGACCCGCGGCTACAACTTCGATTCGGACTTCTTGAACCCGCTCCTGCTGCCGCCGCGCACGCCTTTGTTCCGCGACGTCAACACCACCGGTTGGACGCGGCTGATGCTGCCGAGCCAGTAGATCGTCGCTCTCCAGCGATCCACTTCTTCCAAACGTCCCGGTCACTGGCCGGGACGTTTGCTTTTCTTGCCACCCTCCGGCGGCACGCACCCTTACGCTTTCGTGGTACCTTCAAATGGTCCGCCTGGATTTGGTGCGGGCAGTTTTGGGCGAACATGAACCCTCTTGAGACCCTGAGCCTCGTCCTCGGCGCCGGCTTCGCCTCCGGCCTTAATCTTTATGCCACTGTGGCCACTTTGGGGCTGCTCCAGCGCTTTGGGGTGATTCAGCTTCCCGTGGAGCTCCGCGTCCTCTCTCATCCTGTAGTTCTGGGAATTGCGATTGTTCTCTACCTGCTGGAGTTTTTCGCGGATAAGGTTCCGTACATCGATTCCATCTGGCAGGCGCTCCATACCTTCATCCGTCCGCCCGCTGCCGCGCTTCTCGCTTTCGCAGCCACGGCAGCCGCCCCGGACGTTTGGCGCTGGGGAGCCGCCCTGCTCGCTGGCGGAATCGCGCTGACGTCCCACGGCACCAAGGCCAGTGCGCGCGCGGCTGTGAACCTGAGCCCGGAACCTCTCAGCAACTGGGCCCTGAGTTTTGGGGAAGACGTTCTATCGGTTTGGATCGTGTGGTTCGCCACCGCGCATCCCACCGCCGCCATCATTGTAGTGACACTGCTCTTTTTCTTCTCGCTTTTCCTGCTCTACCACCTGTTTCGTTTTCTCCGCCGCACTCTCAACAAACTCGTCGAAATCTAATCGCTTGTGGCACAGTCACTCCTGACTGTGTTCTTGGCTTGCTCATGTAGGGGTCGAGCACTGCTCGACCCATTTCAGCAACCCGTATAATTTCCTGTCATTCCGAACGGAGTCCGCGAAGTGAGGAATCTCTCTTCTTGTTGCGAACCGCGGCGATCCTTCGGCAATCTCATACTCTGCCTGCCACTACTTCAAATACACCGCCAGCCAATCCAGAAACGTCTTGTACCAAAGTTGGCTATTCTGCGGCTTCAGCACCCAATGTCCTTCATCCGGGAAAATCAGCAGCTTGGAGGGCACACCTTGCCGCTGCAGCGCGCTGAACAGTTCCAGCGACTGCGTGTACGGCACGCGGTAATCCCGCTCTCCCGCCACAACCAGCATCGGCGTTTTGTATTTGCCAAGATCTCCTGCATAGGTTGACGGCGACCATTTCTTGTAATTCTCCGCAGCCGTCCACGGGGTGCCTTGCATGTCGTGGTCCTCAAACCACAACTCCTCGGTCGCGTACATGGATACTTTGTCGTACACGCCGGCGTGGCTGATGATGGCCTTGAAGCGGTCCGTATGCGTCGCCAGCCAGTCCGCCATATACCCGCCGTAGGAGCCGCCAGCCGCCGCCAGCCGCGTTTTATCAATGAACGGATATTTCGCGATGGCTGCGTCAACTCCCTTCATCACGTCCACATACGCTTTGCCGCCCCAATCGTTCGTGATCTCGTCCGTGAATTTCTGTCCGAAGCCGCTTGAGCCGCGCCGGTTGATCATCAGCGTTACGTAACCCGCAGCCGAGAAAACTTCGGCATTCCAACGGTATCCCCACGCGTCATCCCACATCGTCTGCGGCCCGCCGTGCAACAGCACCAGCATCGGATATTTTTTCGTTGCTACGAAATTCGGTGGCCGCACCAGCATCGCCTCCACCTTCGTTCCCTCCGCTCCTTCAAACCAGAAGCTCTCCGGTGCGTTCATTTCCAATCGCGCGAGTAGCGCGTCGTTTTGATGTGTCAACTGTTTCAGGCCCCTGCCATCGCCTGCGGCGACGAATAATTCCGTGGGTACCGTCAGGCTGGTCCGCCCCGCCAACAACACGCTGCCATCGCCGCTGAACGAGAACGTACCGTTGAAGCCATCGAGCAATTTCTTCGGCGTCGCTCCCGCCCGCGCCTCCATCGCATAAATCGGCTGGAGCGTCTCATTTTCCGCCGTGAAGTAAATGGTCTTGCTGTCCGGCGACCACGCCAGACTGTTCGCGCTGCGGTCAAAGCCCGCCGTCAAATCCGTGCTCTTTCCCGTTTGCCGGTCGTACAACATTACCTGCCAACGGTCCGATTCGTAGCCCGCGGTGAGCTGCGCGTGATAGGCGATCGAAGCTCCATCTGGCGAATACACCGGATCGCCATCGAACCCGGGATTGGAAGTAATCCGCTTTGCTTCGCCTCCGGATACGGGAATGACGAAAAGATCCCCGTTCGTGCTGATTGCCTCCACTTTGTCCGTCACCGCCGTGTAGCAAATCTCCTTGCTGTCCGGCGAAAAACTGATGTCGCTGGGGTCGCCGCGCACGTCGGGGGGAATGTCGTAATCGGCGGCGGGCGTAAGGTCGCGCGCGGGCGATGTGCCGTCGGCGGCCACAACGAACAGATGGCTGCGTTTGCCGTCGGACCAGTGATCCCAATGGCGGTAGAGCAGGTGATCGTACATGCGCGCCTTCACCTTGCTCTTTTCTTTCTCTTCATCGCGCTTGGCGTTGCACGCATCATCTTTGCAGTCCACATAGACTGACGACGTGAACGCAATGCTTTTCCCATCCGGCGCCCACTTTACGAGATCCGCTCCCGTCGAAAGCTGCGTCAGTTTCTTCGCCTCGCCTCCGTCCATGGAAAGCAGGTAGACCTGCGAACTGCCATCACGCGCGGAAAGAAACGCCAGCGTCTTGCCATCGGGAGACCATGCGGGGGAAGAGTCGCGCCCGCCCTGGCTCACCTGAATGGCTTCGCCGCCTGCCGCCGGAATGATCCAGATATTGCTGACGCCGCGATTCAGTTCCATGTCTGGCGTGGATACCGTGTACGCCACCCACTTCCCGTCGCGCGAAATTTGCGATTCGGAGATGCGGTGCATTTTGATCAGGTCGTCAAAGGCGACGGGATGCTTTGCCGGAGCTTGCGCCTGCGTCTGTGCTTGCGCGGTCCACGCGAAACACACGGCGATGGCCACTATTGCTCTGCGCACTAAAATGCGATTTCTCATTCTTCCTCCACCCGTACCGTAATTACTCCCGCGATCTCCAAAACAGTGCATGATGTCACGATTACACGACGAATCCAAGATAACGCATGGAATTTGTTCACACCCTCATTTTCCCTTCGCGGTCGGCATGCCCACGGCCCAGATGTATCCATCGGGGTCCACGAGCATCACGTCGCGCCAGCCATGGGGGAAATCCTGCGCGGGCTGCAAAACGGTTACACCCGCGGTTTTCGCGCGCGCTTCCGCCTCATCTGGATCAACGCCCAGCACGCGCAACTCCGCCCCTGTGCCGCGCGGTCCGGCACCCTGCAATCTTTGATACAGCGGGTGATGGTCATAAGACTGGTCCGCGTGAAGCATGAAGTCCGTTCCCACCAGTGCCAGTGCCGCGAAATCGCCGTCCGCGTAACGAACTGTTGCGCCAAGAATGTCGCGGTAAAAAGGGAGTGATTTTTCGACGCTTCGCACCAGCAGGTTGACGCTGAACTTCGGCAGCGCGCGTCCGTATTCGTCCGCAGGCATAAACGCATCGCCGCTTCGTGTTTTTGTCATGCCGCTACCTCCGTACCACCAGCCAGTTTAGAAGCGCCACCATGCATGTCGTCCCCACAACTGCAAACTCGCCTTTCCCCATCTGCGTCAGCAGCACTAGGGAAAAAATCAGGCTCAGCCCCGCAAAAAGATATGGCATGGGGAGAACAAATTGCGCCTGCAGATCACCGCGCCGCCGCAATAGCGGCACTGCCAGGGCCATCGCGCCGTAAACCGCCAGGCGCGACACCGCCGAAAGAACCGCGTTCCACTCGAAATTTCCCAGCGCCGCGAACACGAACACAAGCACGGCGTATAGAACAATGGAAACATAAGGCGTGCGGTAGCGGGGATGAACCGCACCCAGCAGAGCAGGGAAGTCGCCTTGTTCCGCGAGCGCAAACGTGACGCGTGGCGCGTGCAACAGGTTCGCGCTCAGATACCCATACGCGGAAACCAGCGCCGCCAGCGCGATCGCGATTCCGCCGCCGTGTCCCAGGAATCGCTGCGCGGCATCGGCCAACGGGCGCGCGGAAGCTCCCGCATCCGGCAAGATAGCCACAACAGCAAACTGCACAGCTGTGTAGATCACACAGACAACTCCAAGCGCCGTCAGCAAGGCGATGGGAGTATCGCGCTTGGGATTGTTCGTTTCGCCGCCAATGAACAGCGCGCCCTCGAATCCGCCATACGCGTAGACAAGCAGCAGCATTGCTTGAAACCAGTTCTTCGCGGAAGCAACGGGCAATGGCGCAGCCACGCGAAGTTCCGGCTTCAACAGGAGAGCAAGCAGCGCCGCCACCACGAAAAAAAGCAGGAAGCCGACTTTAATCGCAGTGAAAAAGTTGCTGACGTTCTTTCCCGTTTTCACGCCGATGTAATTCAGCAGCGCCAGGTGGCCGATCAGCACCGCCAAAACGAACAGTTCGCCTCGCCGAGTTCCGATCACCGGATAGAATTGCGCCGCATAGGTGCAAAAAAGATTCGCCGCTGCGGCCGGAGCGGCAATGCGCGTCAGCCAAGTCAGCCAGGCGACCAGCAATCCCGCGAATCGCCCCAGTGCGTCGCGAGCGTACAAATAAAGCCCGCCGGTTTCTTCGTAGTACGAAGAAACCTCCGCGATACATCCAGCGATAATCAGGATTCCCACGCCAGCGCCGAGGCAACTGATCGGGCTGAGTCCGCCCAGCCTCGCCGCTAGATCCGCGGGTAATTTGAAGATGCTGACGCCGACAATCGAATTCACCATCAGAGCCGTCAGGCTCCAACGGCCGATGGTGCGCACCAGCGCGTGCGAACTTTGCGTCAACCTCGGCAATCCTCCCCGCCAGGCGATTTCTAATAGTTTCCGGGTACGCTGACCGAGGCCGCCTTCATCCGCGCTATCTCTCCAAGTACATCACTCTTCCCATTGATCGCCTCGAGATGCGGGTAGCGCTCACCGCCGTGATACTGAATACTGCAGGTCTTAAAGTAATCCGCGTTTTCCACCAGCAGCTCGATCGGTTCCTTGCTGGTTTTCGCCAGCTCAATCGCGTTATGCAGGAGTTCCGGCGACCACTTCCGTCCGTTCACTCCCACCAGATGCATCCCGGGCGCCACCCCCGCCAGGTCCGCCGGCGAACCCGGAATCACATCCAGGATGCGGTCGCTTTGATCGCCACCGGGTGCATGCACTTCAAAACCTAGCGAGAAGTTGAAGTGGGCAATCTGATTGACGATTTCGTCCGCCTTGTCGTGCTCGTTCGGATTTTCCGTAAACACGAGTTTCCAGCCGGCATTTTCCAGCCCGCCAAGCGGCGCGCCCGGCCCGTGTGACCGCAACCGCTCATTAAAAAATTCCCGCCAATCGTAGGGAGCGACTTCGTTCATTCCCGCCACCACATCCTCGAACGTGTAGGGCACGACCTTTGGCCCGGTATTTTCGCCGCCATGGAATTTCCGGCAAAAATCATCCAGCGATTTCTTCCCCCGCGTTTCGCGGCGAATAATCGTGTCAGTTTCCAGCCAGATGAGCGTGCTCTCATCATAGTAGTCAGCGCCGCGCCGTCGGGCGGTTCCCGCTCCGGGTGCCCCGTAAAGGATCTGCGACGAAATTGCCGTGTCTTGCAGGTCGCGCCAGGTGCGCCCCGGCCAGTCATTTAAATAGGCGGCCGTGGCTGCAAGGTATTCGCGCAATTGTTCCGGAGTCCAGAAGCCGCTGCGTGCCGCCAGAATCACGCCCAGATATTGTGTGAGCCCTTCGTAGACCCACAAGAGATCACCCTTCAGAGGCGTCTGAAAATCAGGAGAGACCAGGCCGATGGGGCGGCGATATTTGCCATTCCAGGAATGTGTGAACTCATGCGCCAGAAGGTCCGTCTGCGTTTCGCGCACTTCCGGATCGAGGAACAGCGCCTCGGGTGTGCGGTTATCGCTCGATTCGTGATGCTCCACGCCGTCGGGAGGCATGGTGTCGCTCAGCGCAAGCAGGAAATCGTAGCGGCGATAGTGCCGCGCGCCGAAAAGCGCCCCCGTTTCCGCCACCAGTTGACGAAGGTGCATTACTTCCGCGGGGCCGGCGTAAAGTGCCGCGGGCCCATCCGCGGCAATGTGAAGGAAGTGTTCGGG
>CAYOOS010000262.1:0-6338 GCA_964405585.1 uncultured Acidobacteriaceae bacterium
TGATGGTTTTCATGGACATTGCCCCCGTCGTGGAAGAACTCTACGGCTCTGCTCGCTTTCTTTTTCTCTATGTTGCCTGCGGCATTGGCGGCTCACTTTGTAGCACTGTTCTAGGGAAATACCCCTCAGTCGGTGCCAGCGGCGCAATTATGGGCATCATCGGATTACTCATCGCCGTCACCACCCGGCGCGGCGGAGCCAACATCCAGGCGATGCGCTCTCGGTTGATTTCCTGGGTGGTTACTATTTTCGCGTTTGGTTTTCTTTTCCCGGGAATCGACAACTGGGGCCACTTCGGTGGCCTCGTCACCGGGTTCCTTTTGGGCCGCGTCTTCGCCGATCGCCAACCCGCCCCCGGCCCCGAACGCACCCGCGCCTACCTTCTAGGCTGGCTAGCCGCTGGCGTTGTCATTGCCGCCTTCGTTTTCATGTTTCTCCAGATAAACAACACGCTCCCCGAATAAGCCGTAGCCATCTCGGGGTTTGTGGCACAGTCACTACCGACAGTGTTCTTGGGTTGCCTAAGAAGGGGTCGAGCACCGCTCGACCCCTTCTCGGCACCACTCAATCTCAGGCCACCCGCATTCCTCTCCCCCCGCCCATGACAGTAACAGCACAATTTTTCGCATTTCACTCGCTCCGCCATAGCCACGCGCACTTCCACCCGTTAAAATGAATGGAGCAGTTGAAAGGAGACCAGTATGGCTAAGACGAGGGTAAGTGCCTCGCCGCAGCAAAAGAAGTCTCGCTCCAACGGGAGCAAGCCCACGCGGCCCACGCAGGACGATATTGCTCTGCGCGCTTATCACATCTATCTCGAGCGTGGCTGCACTCCCGGAGATCCCCTTGGCGATTGGGTTCGCGCCGAACGCGAACTGACCGAAACTTCGATCAAGCCGCGAAGCAAGCCGGCTCCGAAGACCGTCGCCGCCTAGCCCGCGGCCCGCATTCAGGCCCCGCTGTTTCCTCGCATCCCTCCGAGGTCGCCCCTGCTCGTGCCTGTTCCTCCCCGCTCTTGCCCCACCCCCTACCATCTGCGCTACACTTTTACCCCCGTCCTCCGCGGACCATGAACGGCCTTGAGCATTTCCTTTGTTCCACTTCGCTTTGGCGTTCTATCACCCAACGCCGGTTACTTCCCTGGATCTTGTCTGACGCCCATCTCGGCGAACACGTTTTGGATATCGGCGCCGGTTATGGGCCCGCCACCTCGCAACTCCTCAAATCCGCCCCTCGCGTTACTTCCCTCGAGTACGACGCCAACACTGCCCGCATTCTGAGGGCCCAGCACAATGGCGGGCCCGGCGGCGCTCTTCGCGGTGATGCCGCGCAGCTCCCTTTCGCCCCGCGGAGCTTTTCCTCCGCCGTTGCTATTCTCGTCCTGCACCATCTCCGCTCCCGTGAATTGCAGGACCGCATGTTTGCGGAGGTCTATCGCGTGCTTCGCCCCGGCGGCGTCTTTCTTGCCTTTGAAATTAACGATAGTTGGATCCACCGGGTCAGCCACATCCGCAGCACCTTCACCCCGCTCTCCGCCGGCTCAGCCTTCGCCCGCCTCACCCGCGCGGGCTTTTCTCGTATTTCCGTGGATTTCCGCCGCGGCGCGTTCCGCTTAGGTGCCGTGCGCGAACCAAACTCTCCCACCGCTTAGAATATTCGCCTAACCAATATAGATGTATATGCATCTATATGGCTATGAGCGAACCATTTCTTCCAGCATTACCTTGTATGTGCGGCAACTTCCGTCGGTCGTCGCGGGCGCTCACCCAGCTCTACGAGAACGCGTTACGTCCCCTTGGGCTGCGCGCCTCGCAGTTGACCATCTTGCAGGTGCTTTCACGCGCCGGAGATGTGTCTCAGCACCAACTGGGCGAAATGTTGGCGATGGACAGTACAAGCCTGACGCGAACGCTCGCCATCATGCGTCGGCGGGGCTGGATCCTGGTGCGCTCCGGTGAAGATCGGCGGAAGCGTTTGCTGTGTTTGGCCGGTGCCGGTAAGCGCCAACTCGGCCGCGCTCTGCCAGTCTGGGAGAAGACTCAATCTCGTCTGCGCCGCAAGTTGGGCGCGAAGACATGGAATGAGCTTCTCCTGCTCACGCATCAAGTAACTCGCTTGGTTACAACTCAGGGAGGCTCGCTATGAAAAACTATGGAAAATTTGTCTCGGGATTGCTCGTCGCTTGGTTCCTTTTTGCACTCTTCGCGTCGGCCCTGCAATTGTTTAAGAATGACTCGAACCGTTTCGGCGTTGCCGTCGCAATCGCCGCTCTAGCTCCGATTCTTCTTTTCTTCCTGTGGTTTACCGCATCCAGGAGCTTCCGGCAGTTCACACTCTCGCTTGACCCGGCAATTTTAACCTCCCTACAGGCCTGGCGAATTGTCGGTTTCACCTTCGTTCTCCTCGAAGCTCATCGCGTTCTCCCCGCAGTCTTCGCTTTGCCGGCGGGATATGGGGACATGGCCATCGGCGCGACAGCGGCGTTCGCCGCGTGGAAGCTGGCCACTCCCGCGAACCGCAACGCCTTCGTCATTTGGCAAGTACTTGGCATCGCGGATCTCGTCACGGCTGTTACCCTGGGCACAACCGCTTTCTTGCTTAGCCCACACGACGCTTCCATGGTTCCGCTCACGCTGTTGCCGTTGAGCATCATTCCGACTTTTCTAGTGCCGCTGTTTTTTATTTTTCACGTGATTTGCATCGCCCAGGCAAAATCTTGGGAAGTCGCCTCGCGCCGCACTCGTCCAATCGTAGGACCCGCTCAACCTGCGGCACTCTAAGCACTCACCTCTGCAATACGCGCCACTTCATGGAGTATGCCCCGGCCGCGGGAGCGGTCGGGGCGTGCGCCGCGCCTCTTGCGACCCGAAGCGGAGGGATCACTCTGCAGCTTCCCGCTTTCCTCTTCTCTGTGAACTCTGTGTTCTCCCCTCTGTGACCTCTGTGTTACCGTCCCTCTTCTCATTGCTTCTTTGCTTCTTTGCTTCTCCTTCTCACCGCCCCGCCATCGCCGCTCCCAATTCGCTCCGCGTCTGGATCACTCGCAGGATCGCGTCCCGCGTCACCATCCCGACAATGTGCGCCGAGCCTTCGTCCCCGTGCGTCACCACCGGCATCTGATTCACGTCCGCCGAGATCAATCGTTCCAGCAATCGTTGCAGCGGTTCTTCCGGCGCGGCCCACAAAATCTTGTCTCGCGGCACCATCACCGCCTGAACGGAATTCATGTTCCAGTCTTCCCGCGGCACCTGGCCCAGCGCGCTCACGTTCATCAACCCTACCAGCCGCTCGTCCATCGTCACTAGATGCACGCGGCGCCCCGTTCGCAGCACTTCTCCGCTGTATTCCTCTAGGCTCATGTTCGCCGGAATAATCGGCACTTCCTGGTTCATCACATCCGAAGCGCACAATCCCGCCAGTGTCTCCTGAATCGTCACCTGCGCCACGCTCGCCTGCGCCGCGTTCAGCAAGAACCACCCGAGGAGCACAAGGATTCCGGCATCCCACCAATACTGATGGATCCCAAGGTAAACTCCACCGCAAATCAACCCGAATGCGATCACTTTCCCGCTGGTCCCCGCCACGCGCGTTGCCCGGGCAAAATCTTTCGTAATTCCCCACACCATCGCCCGGAATACCCTCCCTCCATCCAGCGGAAAACCTGGCAACAGATTGAAGACCGCCAGTATCGCGTTTGCCTGCCAGAGACGGATCGCCCCGCTTCCCAGCATCGTGCTCTTTGGAAAAAACAGTGTGACGCTATAAAAGACGCCTGCAAGGAATCCGCTCGCCAGCGGTCCTGCAATCGCGATATTGAATTCCTGAATGGCCAACGAAGGTTCCCGCGCAATCCGCGCCAGCCCCCCAAAAAGAAAAAGCGTGATCGAGAGCACCTTGATCTTGTAGTGTTGCGCCACCACGCTGTGCGCCAGTTCGTGAAATACCACCGAACTGAAAAACAGGATGCTCGTCACTCCCCCCAGGACCCAATGTTCCGTGACCGTCCAGCCTGGGTGCATAAACTCAAAAAAACTCGATTCCGAAAACGTGATCAGTCCGAAAATAAGAATCCAACTCAAATCCAGGTAAATCGGTATCCCCAAGATTCGCCCGATGCGAATTCCCTGCGATTGAAACATGAACGTGAGCCTCGCCTTTTCTCTGAATCTAGACTAACTCCGAACTCTCAGGACACAAAACTCGATCCCAGCTCCGGACCCCCCAACCGCGTCCCGCAACCCACGCCGTGTCCGCCAACCCACGAATTCTACGCCTATCTCATTTTCTAACTCCTTATGCATCAGGGTGTTACGAACGGCATCGCGTGTGCCATTCCCCTTTGCGTAGGGAGAAAGGAACGCACACCATGCGGCGGCAACCAAAGGCAAAACAGGCGAGTTCGCAAGCCCACCTGAAATTCTCTGTCGCGCTCTTCACTCTGGCGCTGGCCATTTCGTCCTCGGCCGCCGCGCAAACCGCTCCCAGCTCACCCGAATCCATCAAGCCCGCTCCGGTTCGCCGCATCGTTGTCAGCATCCCCGACCGCCAACTCGCCCTTCTCGAAGATGGCCGCCTTGTCAAGATCTACTCCGTGGCCGTCGGCGCTCCGGAAAGCCCCAGCCCTTCCGGCGAATTCCAAATCACGCAGCGCCTGGAAAATCCCGGCTACTACAAGCCCGGCGTGGTCATCGCTCCCGGTGCCGGCAATCCGCTGGGCACGCGCTGGATAGGCCTCAACGTGAAGGGTTTCGGCATTCACGGCACGAACCGCCCCAATTCCATTGGCAAGAACGCCTCGCACGGCTGCATTCGCCTGCGCAAGCACGACATCGAAGACCTCTTCGCCCGCGTCAGCGTCGGTGATCGCGTCACGTTGCTCAGCGAACGCACCGAAGAATTCGCGCAAATCTTCGGCGCTCCGGAAAACGCCCCTGCCACACAAGTCGCGCGCAACGATCAGTCCGAGTCGAATGCGAATGCAGAACGCGGCGAGTGACATGGCAAACAGTTTCCCAGTCCTGTAAAGGAGATCACACATGAACACAATGCTTGGTTTCGCAGCAATCACGACAGCCACAATCCTCGCGGTGCTCGCGGCTCTCGCCCTGGACTGGCTCTTACTTCGCGGCGTTTTCATTTTGATGCAGCCGGCCACCGCCGACCGCCGCACCGTTCAACCTGCCATCGAGCACGGCACCCGCCTAGCAGCTCAGGCCTATGCCCAGCGCCGGTAATTCGCCATGCCCAACTCCACACAAACTCGCGCCACGCGCTCTCGCAACGATCTTCCCGGTTCTCGCATGCGGCCCCTTGCCCCCTTCGCCGCCGCAGCCAACCCGGGAACACTCAGGAAAGGATCAATTCCATGCTCGCATTGAAGCTTCTCTTTATGATTTTCGGCTTTGGCTTATTCAGCGCTGCCGTGATTGTGGTGGCTTACGACGTCTATATGGCGGCGCGTCTCCGCTGGCTGTTGGAACGAGCCAGCGCCGATCCCGCCTCACCCGCAAAGAGGCTCGACTCTTCGCGCCCTTTCGGGCCGGTACGCTGGCGGCTCGCCCGGCAATTGGCTATCGCGGGCATCGTACCGGTGCTGCTGAGTCTGAGTATCGCCGTTGTGCCGGATGGCTCCGCGGGTATTCGCGTCAGCGAGCTCTTCGGCGCACGCCCCGCTACGTTATATCCCGGGGTCCATCTGCTCACTCCTCTGGTGGACACGCTCGTTTTGTATGACACCCGTGAACAGGTCTACACCACTGTCGCCACTGCCGGACCCAAGACCGACACCGAAGTCCTCACCGTGCAAGCCCGGGAAGGCCTCAATCTTGGCCTGGCCGTCAGTGTCCGTTATCGCCTCGACCCGTTGCGCCTCTCTACCATCCACCAGAATCTTCCACAGCCCGTCGGTGAACAGGTTGTCGGCCCGGTCGTTTCCTCCACCTATCGTCAGCTTGCGCCCAATTACGAAACCCGCGAAATCTTCGCCAACAAACGTGAAGAGTTGCGCAGCAAGGCCTCCGATACCATCAAAGCGCGCCTCGCCAGCGACGGCATCATCGTTCGCGAAGTCCTGCTCCGCGATATCCAGCTTCCCGCCGAATATGCCAAAGGACTCGAAGGCCTTTTGCTGAAGGAACAGGAGAACGAACGTCTCGGCACCGAACAGGAAATCAAGGGCAAGGAAGTCCGCATCGCCGAACTCGAAGCCGACGCCCAAAAAGCGCGTGACGTGAAGCAAGCCGAAGCGCAAGCCCAGGTTCGCGTCCTGCAAGCCAAGGCCGAATCCGACGCCATGCAATACACCTTGCCGCTGAAGCAGAAGCAGATTGAGCAGAGCA
>CAYOOS010000263.1:0-6297 GCA_964405585.1 uncultured Acidobacteriaceae bacterium
AGTGGGCTCGTCAAGGATATAAAGGATGCCCCGATTTTCCGTGCGCGTAAGGTGAGAGGCGAGCTTCAGACGTTGTGCTTCGCCACCGGAGAGCGTGGTGGCCGATTGGCCGAGGCGCAGATAACCAAGGCCAATTTCGTTCAGGATGCGGAGTTTGGAAACGACCTTGGGAACGTTCACGAAGAAGGCGAGAGCTTCGCGCACGGTCATCTGAAGGACATCGTGAACGTTCTTGCCGTGGTAGCGGACATCGAGAACGCTGCTCTTGAAGCGCTGGCCGCGGCACTCCTCGCAAATCAGCTCGACATCGGCAAGAAATTGCATTTCAACGGTGACGGTGCCATCGCCCTGGCAGGTTTCGCAACGCCCCCCGGGAACGTTGAAGGAAAAATGTCCGGCGGAATAGCCGCGGCGTTTGGCGTCGGGGGTATCGGCGAAAACGTCGCGAATGGCGTCGAATGCTTTCAGGTAAGTGGCTGGATTGGAGCGCGGAGTGCGGCCGATGGGCGATTGATCGACGATGACAAGGTCCTGAATGAGTTCATCGCCTTCGAGGCGATCGCAGAATTCCTTGATGCTGGCGCCCGTGCGTTTGGCGGCGAGCGCTTTATAAAGGACATTGTGAACGAGGGTGGATTTTCCGGAGCCGCTGACGCCAGTGACAACGGTGAGGACACCGAGCGGAAGCATGAGATCCACATTCTGGAGATTGTGAAGTGTGGCGCCGCTCAAGCGGAGAAATTTCCCAGCGGGCTTGCGGCGATTTGCAGGGACGGGAATACGCAATTCGCCGTTGAGATAGCGCCCGGTGATCGATTTGGGATCCTTCAGGATTTCGTCATAGTTGCCGGAGAAGAGCAATCGGCCGCCGAGTTCACCCGCGCCGGGACCGAGATCGAGGATGCGGTCGGCGGATTGAATGGTGTCCGGATCATGCTCGACGACGAGGACGGTATTGCCGAGATCCCGGAGACTCTTAAGAATGTCAATGAGGCGCTGGGTATCGCGAGGGTGCAGGCCGATGGAAGGCTCGTCGAGCACGTAGAGAGCGCCGACGAGATGCGACCCGAGCGAGGTGGCCAGTTGAATGCGCTGGGATTCACCACCAGAGAGCGTGGAGGTGAGGCGGTCGAGGGTGAGGTAGTCGAGGCCGACTTCGTCAAGGAACTGCAGGCGGAAACGAATTTCTTCCAGGATTTTATCGGCGATTTTGGATTGCGATTCAGTCAGGCGGAGTTCCAGGAAGAACTTACGCGCTTCCTTAACCGTGAGCTTGCACAGCTCGGTGATGGACTTGCCGGTGATGCGCACGGCGCGGGCTTCGGCGCGAAGTCGCGTGCCGTTGCATTCGGAACAGGTGGCGTAGCCGCGGAAACGGCTCAGGAAGACGCGCACATGGAGCTTGTACTTTTTGCGTTCAAGGTAGGTGAAGAAGCCCTTCACACCATCGTAATCGTTCTCAGGATCGCCTTCTAAGATTAGCCGCCGGTCCTCGGCGGAGAGTTGACGCCAGGGGATGTTGGTGGGAATGCCGCGAGCGCGGGCCCATTTGCGCGCTTCTTGGTAAAGAACGCGGTAACGCGGCTTGGTCCAAGGCTCGATCGCACCGTCGTCGAGCGATTTACTGGGATCGGGAACAACAAGGTTGAGATCGAAATCGATGGTGTTGCCGAATCCCTGGCAGCGGGGACACGCGCCGTAGGGATTGTTGAAGGAAAAGAGGCGCGGCTCCGGCTCCTGATAGAGAGTGCCGTCGTTCTTGCACTCGAAGCGCTCGTTGAAGGTAAGGCGTTCCGCGGGAGCGCCGGCGGAATCGGCGGGAAATTCCAGGATGGCTTCGCCGCCGCCTTCGCGGTAGCAGATTTCGATGGAGTCGACCAGACGCGAGCGCGACTCGGCGGTGGCGGCAAGGCGGTCGACAAGAATGTAAACGGGCTTTGCGAAATCCACGTCGAGCAGCGATTCGGGCGAAGAGAATTCGTGGACGCGGCCTTCCTGGTAGAGGCGATTGAAGCCGCGCTTCTGCAAGTCCTGGAGCATCAGGCGCAGAGTGTCCTCGGGAGGAGGGGCGACTACTTTCTTGCGGGAAACCTTTTTGGCCGCTGCGGCTGGCTCGGGGGTAGCTGCGTGGAGGAGATAGAGGACATAGAAGCGGCGGCCCGGGGAATGCGCAAGAACGCGGTCGGCGATCTGGTCGGGCGAATCGCGGCGGACTTCCGCGCCGCACTTGATGCAGAAAGTTTGGCCGCAGCGGGCAAAGAGCAGGCGAAGATAGTCGTAAACTTCGGTGGCCGTGGCAACGGTCGAACGGGGATTGCGCGTGGCGTTTTTCTGGCGGATAGCGACAGCCGGAGCGATGCCGGTGACCTCGTCCACATCGGGCTTTTCCATGCGCTCGAGGAACTGGCGGGCATAGGCGGAAAGGGATTCGACGTAGCGGCGCTGGCCTTCGGCGTAAATGGTGTCGAAAGCGAGGGAAGATTTGCCGGAACCGCTGACGCCGGTGACGACCGTAAGGGCTTCGTGGGGAATCTCGACGGTGATGTTCTTGAGGTTGTGGACGCGTGCGCCGCGCACACGCAGAACTTCCTGTTGCTGGAGGGTGGGAGCGATGGTTTCGTTCGTAGCCAAAGGTAGCTCAGTCAGCAGGCTTTTCGCATGCTGCCTAAACCTCAAAGTATACGACTCGTTGGACGACGGAGCAAATTGGCGTTATATTGCGCTGGAAGGCCGCAGAAATGCAGCACTGTCCTAAATGTCATTTCCCGCTTAACCAGCCGCCCGAGGATATTCAAGACTGGTTTCGGTGCGAGCATTGCCAGACGCCGCTCCGAGTGCCTTCCGATTTGGGCAGAATCTTATTCTTCGCCGGCTCGTTCGGAGCGCTGGTGGTCTTCTGGACGTTTGAGTATTACGGCGCTCGGTATTACCCGCGAATCTTCAGGTGGATGCCGGAAGCAACTCACGCCGTCCTGTTCGGGTTGCCGCTGATTCTCTATGGCTGGCTCGCTCGCTTCATGTGGAAAACCAAGTTAAGCGCACCGAAAGTCTACGACCCCTACAGCGCCCTCAATCTAAGCGACGACAAAACGAAACTACGAGGACATTAGTCAGGCTAGTGCCACCCAAAGCAAATTGGATTGGGCGGCCGGAAAAGTGCCGGCGGCGATTGCCGGTCAGCGAGCGTGTTCGCCGGTCTTTGGCGTGTGTTCGCCGAATTTGAGTTCAACCAGTTCTGAGAGCTGTCTAGGATTGCTTCAGAAAGGAGAAGCACATGACAGCTCACGTTTCGAGGGCAAAACCTTATAAAGGCTGGGGAATGGAAGGCGGCCTAGCGAAGTGGTATGCGGGCCTTACGAAGAAATCGCTGGAGGATTTTAAAGCATTGGCTCGGCGCATCGCCGGGCAGATTCCGCCAGGGAGTTCCGTGCTGGAAGTCGCGCCCGGGCCTGGATACTTCGCGATTGAATTGGCGAAACTGGGCAACTGCCAAATCACGGGGCTGGATATCAGCGAGACGTTTGTGGAGATCGCGCGCGGAAATGCGGCAAAAGAGAATGTGCGGGTGGATTTTCGCCAGGGCAATGCCTCCGAAATGCCGTTTGGCGATGAGACGTTTGACTTCCTTCTGTGCCGAGCAGCGTTCAAGAATTTCAGCGAACCGCACCGCGCGCTGGAAGAGATGCACCGCGTTCTAAAACCCGGCGGGAATGCGCTGATTATCGATTTGCGAAGGGATGCGCCCGTGGAATCGATCAACCAGGCCGTCAACGAGATGAAAGTCGGCACTGTGAACGGAATCATCACCAAGCTGACGTTTCGCTTCATGCTGCTGAAGCGCGCTTATACTAAGCGTGAAATCGAAGAGTTGCTAGCACGGACAGAGTTTCACGGGATTGAGATTCAGGAAGACCTGATCGGGCTAGAGATTTGGCTCACGAAGGATCACCAGGCCGCATGGGCCGGGGTGAAGGAATTGGGCATTGAGGGAGGCCTGATGTAAAGCGCAACCGCGGGGTTGGCGGGTAGGGCAGAGAATTCCGGTGAATCTTGGTTCATGGACCACTTGGCCCGTATATCATTCATGCAAAATTCTTTGCTGGCACAAAAGTAAATGTGGGTGCCGCACCGTTTGGTTTGCAGAGGGATTCCTCCGCTCCGGGACGGCAATAAGCGCCGTCCCTCCGGTCGGAATGACAAGTTTTGGTGGTGACGGGCGAAACCCAACTGATTAGGGCTTGTCGGTCACGAAGACGGCCGTGGTCAGCGCCGGTACGACCAGGGTACCGGTCGAGGCGCTGAACGACGATTGGCCGACAGTTGAGTCGGAAGAATGTTGTTGAACGGGATGCAAATGCAATCCCAATCCTACTAACGTGGAATTCTGGAACGATACCTGGGCGTCGGTGGCGTTGAAAACCACCACGATGTGCTGATAGCGGCCATAATCGCCGCCATTGGCATCGAGCTTCATGACGATGAGTCCGGGCGTCTGGCTAGGTCCTACGTTTAAGAAGTGCAGATTGGCTTGCACTTCTGCCAGTGTGGACATGTGGAAGAGACCGGAAGTGCCTCGAATTTCCAGGAATTCGCGGAAGGCGTCGCGGGAAAGCGCGATGTCCGAGGGCTGCGGAGTCAGCGCGGGATTGGCGAGAAGCGGCTGCATGATGGGCCAGTTGCCCTCGTTTTGGCTAGCGATAGGAAGACCCGTGCCCCAGTTGTCCGACTGATAGCTGAAGTCGAGTTTGTTGAACCAATCGCCGGAATCGTAACTGTTGTTGTCCATATCCTTTGAGCGAAGGAGGTCGTCGCCGCCGAGGAAGAAGGGCACGCCCTGGCCCAGCTCGATCAGGCTTGTTGCGAGGACCTGGCGGCGTTCGCGAGCGTGTACATCGTCCGTCGCCGAGGATTTAAGTTGCACGGCATCGAAGAGCGTTTGGTTATCGTGCACGGAGCAATAGTCGATGTCCTCGATGGGGCTGGCGGTGTAGCCGACGGGCTGGCCGTTGTAATTCACCTGTGCGCCGGTGACGGTTGTCCCCGTGTGGTCAGTGAACGTCCAATCGCGGAGATTGCCGGCAAGGCCGACCTCGATCCAGTCCGTGTCCTCGAGCAGCGTGGCTAATTGCTCGCTGGACGCAGTGCTTCCATTGGTGAACGTGCTGGAGTCTGTAAACATGCCGGTGGCAAAGCCTTGGACGCGCTCGTCGGTGAAAGGGCTGCCGCCGCGGATGCCGTCGCGAATGCGATCGTTGAATGTGCCGACGCCAAAGCCATAGAGATTAATCTGGGAGGCGTTCGGACCGATCTGGTTGTTCTGCGTGTCGCCGAAGTTGAAGCCTTCCCCGTAAAGATAGATCTTCGAGCCGTCCACGCCATCTTTTTCCGGAGTAAGCGCCTGGAGAGCTGCCTGAATATCCTGGATGTTGTAGGTGAACATGAAGCTCATGATGTCGAAGCGGAAGCCATCGATTTTGTATTGCCTCGCATTGAGCACGAGGGCGTCGATGATCAGCTTTTCCATCATCAGATGTTCGCTGGCGGTATCCGGGCAGCACGAAGCAGTTTCCAGATTTCCATTGGCATCGAGGCGGTGATAGTAATTCGGCACTACCTCATCGAGATTGGAGTTGGGGCCTTCGCCGCTGGCGTTCGTGTGGTTAAACACAACATCCTGGACGACGCGGAGGCCTGCGTTGTGTAGGCCCTGAACCATGGTGCGATATTCGCGCACGCGGTTATCTGGATTGATTGCGTAAGCACCTTCGGGCGCAAGGTAATGCACTGGATCGTAGCCCCAGTTAAAAGCAGGGCTAGACTGGCTGGCGGTGACGGCGGCTTGCTGCTGCTGGCCGTCCGGCGGATATTGCGCCAGGCCAGTGGGAATGATCCAGGTGGATTTATTTTCATTCACACTGGCGAAGTGGAACGAAGGCAGGATATGCACGGCTTTGAGGCCGCTGGCGGCGAGAGCGCGAAGATGCTTCATGCCGTTGGTGTATTGGTCGTCAAAGGCCTCGTAGGTGCCGCGATGAGCGACGGGAACCGTGAAGTCGTTCACGCTGAAGTCGCGAACATGCAATTCATACAAGCTCAAGTCGCTGATGCTCCTGAGTGGTGGCGAAGTACTCTCGTCCCAGCCAGGGGGCATTGTTTCTTGCGAATCCAGATCGGTAATGCGGCTCATAGTGCCGTTCAAAGCGATGTCAATGGAGTACGGATCGCTCGTAACGTTGGTATCCACGGCGGCATCGGAAGGGACCCACACGGTGACGCTGTAAAGGTAGTATTTATTTT
>CAYOOS010000264.1:0-6289 GCA_964405585.1 uncultured Acidobacteriaceae bacterium
TTTTTAGCTGTGAGAATAACACGCCAGCCTATGCTCCCGGCCCATTTTTTACTTTCCTTCAAGCCTCGTTGAATCCTGGCCGCGTCCCCTCGCCTTCCTCTGCTACTATGTTTTTCACAACTCCGTGAGGATTCCCGTGCCCGTCAAGACTTCCAAGCGCAAATCCGTTCCCAAGCCGTTGCGCCCGCGCAATGCCCCGCAGTCGCCGTCAAAGTCCAAGCCCGCCACGCGCCTCGAGGAAGTCCTGCAAAGCGCCGCGAACATTTTTTTCGCCAAGGGATTTCACGCCACCACCATCGAAGATGTGGCCAGCGACGTCGGCATGCTCAAGGGCTCGCTGTACTACTACATCAAATCCAAGGACGATCTGTTGTTCCGCCTGCTGCTCGCTGGCATCGAAGATGGCGATGCGCACATCGCGGGCCACATCGATCCCGCCGGCGATCCCGTCGAACAACTCGAACGCGCCATCCGCGCGCAGATCGATTACATCATCGAGCATCGCGTGCACTTTGGATTGTTTCTCCACGAATTCGATTCGCTCTCCGGCAAACGCCAACACAAGCTCATCTCCGTAATGTCTCGCTACAACAACCGCTTTGTGGAACTCGTGCGCAAGGGCCAGGAACAGGGGAAATTGATCGAAGGCGAACCGTGGCTCATCGTCAACGCCATCCTGGGAATGTGCAACTGGCTTTACCGCTGGTACGATGACGTTCCCGCCGCTTCCAACCAGCCCGGCTCCGATCCCGAGCACGTGAAGCAGATCTTTCTTCGCCTGATCCTGCACGGCCTGCGCAAGCCCTGATGTTCTTCGTGCACAGGGTTGCACATTCTCTGCTTGTCGTGAACAATCTATAAGTAACATCTGCGCACTCTTTTTTTATCGAGCGACTCATGAAGCAGAAAATTGTTACTTCCCTCGACGCGGCTGTCGCGGATATTCCCGATGGCGCGCGCATCATGTTTGGCGGATTTGGCGGCGCAGGTTTCCCCAACAACTTGATTCAAGCCCTGTCGCGCAAGGGCATCAAGGAAATCACCGCAATCAGCAATAATTGCGGCACGCGCGAAGGCGAACTCGGCGTCATGTTCAAGAACGGCCAGGTGCGCCACGTCATCGCTTCTTTTCCCGGCCCGCACTCGAACTATTTTCAGGAGCGTTACGCCAAGGGCGAAGTCACCTGCGAACTTGTGCCGCAGGGAATTCTCTGCGAACGTATGCGCGCGGCGGCTGCGGGCCTGCTCGGCTTCTACACCACCGTCGGCGTGGATACTGAAGTGGCCATCGGCAAGGAAGAGCGCACGATTGATGGTAAGCGCTGCATCTTGGAAATGCCTATCCGTGCGGATTTCGCGCTGATTAAGGCGGAGAAGTCCGACGAACTTGGCAATCTCACCTACCGCCTGGCCGCTCGCAATTTCAATCCCATCATGGCCATGGCCGCGACCACTACCATTGTCGAAGTGGACGAAATCGTTCCCGTAGGCTCCATCGATCCCGAAAACGTGATCACGCCCGCCATCTTTGTGCACCGCATCGTGCAGGCGAAAGGAACGCGTTATGCCGGATAAGCCGCGTCTCACCCGTGAACAGATCGCGCAGCGCGCCGCCCGCGAATTGACCGACGGCGCTTACGTCAATCTCGGCTGGGGCATTCCGAACCTGATGGCGAATTATCTGCCGAAGGGCATCACCGTTTATTTCCACAGCGAAAATGGAATTCTGGGGATGGGCCGCCGCGCGAATCCCGGTGAAGAAGACTACGACCTCGTGGACGCCATGAAAGTCCCCGTGACGCTGATTCCCGGCGCTTCGTTTTTCCATCAAGCCGATGCGCACCTGATGACGCGCGGCGGGCATCTGGATGTAGCCGTCCTCGGAGGTTTCCAGGTTTCCGAAAAAGGCGATTTGGCTAACTGGAAGATTCCCGGATCGAAAGGGAGCGGCAACATCGGCGGCGCAATGGATATTTCCGCGGGGGCGAAAAACCTGATTGTCTGCATGGAGCACAACACCAAAGACGGCGCGCCGAAAATCGTGAAGAAGTGCAGCTATCCGCTGACGGGCATCGAGTGCGTCAACACCGTTGTCACCGACCTGGCTGTCATTGACGTCACGAAATATGGCCTGTTTCTGCGCGAAGTTGCGCCCGGCTGGTCTCCGGAGGAAGTCCAGGCACAAACCGAAGCGAAGCTCCAAACGCGTGGCCGCGTCCCAGAAATCAATCTGGCCTGAGCCGCCGGAGGCTTTTTTCGTTCGTGTTACACTGCCCTTCTTAGGGGTTGATTCATTCCAATGTCCTCGTTTTCGATGCGTTCTCTCTGCGCCTCCCTCCTTCTCTCCGCGGCGGTTTCTATCCCCGCCTTTTCCCAGGGAGTCCGCGCCCCGGAAGCCACCGGCGGCGAAGTGCTCATGGAAAACAGGAACGTGCGCGCTGTCCGCTACGCCATTCCTGCTTCCAGCATCGTGACGCTTCCGATTCTGAAAAACGATGTCCTGCTGGTGATACTGGAAGGCGAAGCGCAAGAAGCGTGGTCCGCCTCGAATCGCGCGCAGACCACGCGCCTGGGGTTCAGCGAAGTGTTGTGGCTCCGCCGCGATGAAGAGAACTTCGTTCGTAACCTGGGTTCCCAGCCGTCCCGGATTCTGGCGATTGAGTTCAAAGACTCTTACGCCATGGGCGAGATTCAGGTGCCGGGCTCGTTGCGCGACCCGGACAATTTCGACACGCATCATTTTCGCGTAGTCCTGGAAAATCAGCACGCCCGTGTTTTCTGGCTGCACCTGGAGGCCCGGGAAACAACCGAAGAGGTGCAGTTTCCGCTGCAGTTGGAAATTCCGTTTGCCTCGGCGCAGATCAGCGTTTTTGAGCCCGACGGGAAATTCGAAATCGAAAACAAACGGACCGGGGCGCCGGAGTGGCATCGCAACCGGCTGGCATCGCTCTCCAATCAGGAAAAGCATCCCTTTGAAGAATTAGTGGTGGAGTTGCGCCATCCCTTCTGCTACACCACCCATCCGGACATGCCCGCGGGCAGCACGCCCGCGATCGTGGACTACGCGGAGAAGATCCATCGCAACGTGCAAAAGCAGTGGTACAGGCGCCTGCCGTTTTCGCTTGGTGAAGGCGCGCCCGGCCTTGTCACCCTACGCATCAAGATTCAACCCGACGGCAAGGTGGACGAAGACGATACATTTCTGGTGCAGGTGTTCGCCGATAGCAAGCTCACGGAAACTGCGTGGCGTGCCGTGCGCGAAGTCAGCCCCTTCCCCGCAATCCCCGCGGGCTGGGGCAGGCCGAATCTCGATTTCGGATTCACGTTTTACACCAACCTGCCTGCCGATCCACAACCAGCCTGCGAAGAATAAGAAGAGACTCAGGAATGGGAGAGTTATGCGCGCCTACATGCGCGCGGCGACCCGTGCGGCCACATAGCCGTCCGCCGTACGCACCAGGATCACCAGGCTGTCCGTTACCGGCACGTTTGCGCTGGGCACGTCAAACTCAAACAGCCACTCGTATTTTTCCGGCAGATCCTTCACCTGCGACTCCCCATAATTTGGAACCGGACGCGTCTCCATGAATTTCACCTGAATGCCCTTTGCGGGGCGCAGGTACATTCCGTGCTTCCAGAAAAAGACCAGCCTCAGCGAATCCATCATCTCCCGCGTCAGATACACTCGCGTGCCGGTCACCTGGATCTGGTCGCCGCACGGCATGTCGTAGATCATGAAGTCGAGTTGGAGTTTTTCCGGGAACAAAAAAACGACGTCGTTGCCGCGGCGATAGACGGTGCCGAGTTCGCTGTCCACGCGCTTTAAGTTTTCGAAGAACTCCGGAGCGAACACCCGGCCGGTCAAGCGGAAGCATGGACCATCCGGAAGCGAGCCGTCCGTGATCAGCGAAATGCCGCCGTCGAAATTCCAGACGGTCTTTTCGTGTTTACCTTGCGTTTGCTTCACCTGCGCGTGGAGAAACGGCGCGGTGGCCACAAGCAGCAGAAGAACCGCGAGGCACAGGAAAGCTGGTCGCCGGCAAAACATAGGGGTTCCAACACGAAAGAGTTTACCCCCTTTGGGTCGACGGCGAGAAGCGACGCAACGTGCTGCGGCACTACGAAGCAGGATTGGCCAAATCACGGATGGGTCATATCTTCGGGTTTGACGAGTTTGTCGAATTCCTCGGCGGAGAGGAAGCCGAGCTTGACGGCGGTCTCGCGCAGAGTGGAATTTTCGTGATGCGCGGTTTTGGCGACCTTAGCGGCGTTGTCGTAGCCGATTTTCGGCGCCAGCGCGGTGACCAGCATCAACGAATTGTGCACGTAGTGGTCAATCGTGTCGCGGTTCACTTCAATTCCCACGACGCAGTGCTCAACAAAACTGTTCATGACGTCGGCAAGCAATTCGACCGAATGCAAATAGTTGAAGATCATCACCGGCTTGTACACGTTCAATTCAAAGTTGCCCTGCGAACCGGCAAAGCCAATTGCCGTGTCATTGCCCATCACCTGCACGGCCACCATCGTCACGGCTTCACACTGCGTGGGATTCACTTTTCCCGGCATGATCGAGGAGCCAGGCTCGTTTTCCGGCAGCGTCAATTCGCCAAGTCCGCAGCGCGGCCCGGAAGCCAGCCACCGAACATCATTCGCAATCTTCATCAGCGAAGCCGCCAGAGTCTTCAGCGCGCCGCTGGCAAACACGATTTCGTCGTGCGCGGAAAGGCTGGCAAATTTGTTGGGGTGCGTGCGGAAAGGCAGCCCTGTAAGTTCAGCAATTTTCTTCGCCGCGCGTTCTGCAAACTCCGGATGAGCATTCAAGCCAGTGCCTACGGCGGTGCCGCCAATCGCCAGATCCAGCAAGCCTTCCTCCGCCATGGCAATCCGCGCGCCATCACGGTCCAGCAAGCTCACCCATCCCGAAAACTCCTGGCCCACGGTCAATGGCGTAGCGTCCTGCAAATGCGTCCGGCCAATCTTGACGATGCCCATGAATTCCTTGGCTTTGGCATCGAGCGCATCGCGCAGCCGCTTCACCGCCGGCAGCAAATGGCGCGAAGTTTCCGTAGCCGCGGCAATGTGCATGGCCGCGGGGAACGTGTCATTCGACGATTGCGACATGTTCACATCGTCGTTCGGATGGATAGGCTTCTTGCTGCCCATCGTGCCGCCCGAAATGCTGATGGCGCGATTGGAAATTACTTCATTGACGTTCATGTTCGTCTGCGTGCCGCTACCCGTTTGCCAGATGCGCAACGGAAAATGGTCTTGTAACTTTCCGGAAATCACTTCGTCGGCAGCCTGGGTGATCAAATTGCACTTTTCTTCGGAGAGTTTTCCGAGATCGCGATTGACCAGCGCCGCCGCCTTCTTCAATATCCCGAACGCGCGGATCAATTCCGGCGGCATGGTGTCTTTGCCAATGGCGAAATGAATCAGCGAACGCGCCGTTTGCGCGCCGTAGTAGCGGTCGACCGGCACTTCAATCTTGCCCATGCTGTCGGATTCGGTGCGAGTGGGAACAGACTTGGGGAACTGCATTGCATCGGACATGTGGTGCTCCTGGGAGCGATGCAATCTAGTGTAGCAGGCTGGATGCGGAATGGTGCTTCCAGGAGAGTGGCAGAGCCCGGCGACTGCGCCCGTAGCCTTCAGGAATTCTCAACGCCCGGTTTGGCGAACCTGTTGCAACAATCTCTCGCGGGAGAACTTCTGGCGTTTTTCGCCGTAGGCCAGGTGGAACAACAAAACCAGCGTGAAGTCGATGGCCAGCATGCAGGCAGCGAGAATGACAAAGGGCGACACGGTTGAACCTCGTTCAAACAAGCGTTCCGTTGACGGCTACAGAGTAGATTGGAGCGGTTTAGGAAGTCCGGAGTTCTTCGTGAAGAATTTGTTAAGGAAACCGCCGCGAAAAGGCCAAACCCGGAGCAACACATTGACGCGGTGGACGCCGGAGAATAGCATGCTCTCACTATGATCAAACGACGCGAATTCCTGGCCGGTGGAACCACGGCATTACTGTTGATGAGCGCCACACGCGCGAGGGCGGCAGACGTGAAGCAATTCAAGCTTGGCGTAATCACCGACGAAATCACGCAGGATTTTGAGAAGGCGCTGGCGTGGGTCAAAGGCTACGGCCTGGAATGGGTCGAACTGCGCAACGTTTGGGGCAAGTACATCACGGAGTCCACGCCCGACGAAGTGAACCGCGCCAAAGACCTGCTGGCGAAATACAATCTTCGCGTATCCGTGCTGGATTCGGCCTATTTCAAGACCACCCTGC
>CAYOOS010000265.1:0-6284 GCA_964405585.1 uncultured Acidobacteriaceae bacterium
AGGAATCGGCACGCCCGCGCGCTGCGTCAGCCTTTCGATCGACACCACCAGCTCCGGATGCTTTTCCTGTAGCGGCATAAACTTGTCGAACAGCGGATCGACGAACCACGGGCTGATGAAAAACAGGAACAGCGCCAGTGGCACCGCTGCCATCCAAAAATACAACCACCACGTCCGCGGCTTCCAGGGAATCACCGCAAGCAGCAGTCGTCCCACCACAATCGCCAACCCGATGGTCAGGAACTCTCCCTTCGTCCAATCCCACAACCACGAGCCCCAACCTTGCACCGACAGCTCGTACCGCACCACCAGGGTATGCCCGTACACCCGCAGCGGCAAATGCAGCACCGCCAACACTCCCAGTAACGCCGACACGAAGATCGCCGCCTGCAGCCAACGGCTCCCACCTCCCCACGCCTCCGCAAAATCACGTAGCCTCGCCACCACCCCCAGCCGCAGGACGAGCAGCAGCGCCGCAATCCCCCAAGCCGCAGAAACGAAGTGCAACCTGTATTCCGCGCGAGAAAAAGCCACCGCTTTCTCGTATCTCTCCTGGCTCAGTCGGTATTGCCCAGTCGGTTGTTGCCCCTTTTCATCTCCACTGCTCGCCAGTGGGGCCGTCTGTTCCGGCTGCACGGAGACGCTTGCCGCTCCCGCCGCCTTCGCCTGCATTCTTGGTGCGCTCATCCCCATCGCGCACACTCCAACTATGGCCAATAACCAGCCTCGCCGCACGCTGCTCAACTTCACGCCCATCCGGCTCTCCTCGTTATTACTCCTGGCATCCCCACATCGCGAGTATGCCACGCCTCTCTCTCCCAGCCGCTCCATTTCACACGTTGCCTGATTCGCCTCTCCCTATTCTTCCTCATTGAGCCTTACTCCCCCGGGTCGTATCCTATCCGGGAAGCCTCCAACTGGAAGCTGGAAGAGGATCCCATGCGCCACACCAATTTTGTGCGGACTCTTGCCCTGATCCTGCCGCTTGCCTGTTCGTTCGCCTTGCCCCTGGCTGCGCAGGATTCTCAGGATACTTCGGTGGCCGATGCCGCCCGCCATGCCCGCGAACAGAAGAAGGCCTCCGCCAAGCCCGCCACGGTCATCACCAATGAGACTCTGTCTCCCGCGCCCGGCGCCGAAGCCACTACTTCGGAGGGTCAGCAACCACCCGCCGCCACGGCAGATGCCAAGTCCGCTATTCCTGCCAGTGGTGCTTCCGCTAAAAACGCGCCGGCAACTCCCGAGGACGCAGAAGAAAAAAAGAAGCAAATTGACAGTTTGAAACAAGAACTGGCCAGCTTGCAGAATGAAGTGGATCTGGCCCAGCGATCCTTGTCACTTGACCAGGACGCTTTCTATACCAAACCAGACTCCTCTGACGATAAAGATGGCAAGGCCAAACTTGACGCCGCTGTGGCCGACCTCAAGTCGAAGCAGGACGATCTTGCTCAACTCAAGGCCAAGCTCGCCGATCTCGGCTTCGCGGAAGAACCCAAGACTCCCGCCGCTCCTCCCAAACCCTGACCACTCCCCATTCGTCCGAGCTTCCCTCGGTCAGTGCGAGCATCGTCCGCGAAGAAAGGAGTCTCTCTTCTCTTTTCCACAACTTTGTAACGCTACCCCTATATCTTGTGGCTCTTTTTGATTGACACCGTATTGCTCCAGCGTGACAATCCAATCCGTTCAGCTCGTTCGCCTGCGAATTCTTTCGGCCTTCCAGGGGAGCTCACTTCCGCATGTGAGCTGGGTGGCCGCTGGGGGAGTGCGCAATGGCCTTCATGCCGGGCTCCACGCTGCAATGCATCAATCCTCTTTGTCAGAATCGCGGCCATTGGCTGCGCGCCGATTTAGTTCCCTCTGAGCATTGCCCGACTTGTGGCGAATCCCTTCGCTATGTCCCCCCGCCCCTTGCAATTCGTCCACGCTTTCGCCCACGTCCCATGGCGCCTCGCCCGCCCCTTCGGCCGCGCTAGATTCGGCCCGTTTTGCCCTGCCGGACCACGTACCAGCCGTGGTGCCTCTGCTCGAGTCCATAACTCGCAGTGTACTTGTGAAAATCTCAATCCGTTGCGATGATGCCGCCATGCTCCGTGCGCTGCGTCAGCTTCCTCTCGTCCTCCTGCTCCCCTTAAATCTAGCCACCTCTCTCCCCGACCAAGCGCCACCCGCGAACGCACCTCCTAGCCCTACCGCAGTTGCCACGGCCGCGAATGCAAAATATCCAGATTCTACGTCCGGCCTCGAGCATCTCGCGAAAGATATCCTCAAAGCCCAGGCCCAGAATGACGGAGCCCATGCCGATGCTCTTCTGAAATCTCTGGTATTGTCCAACGCTTACGACTGGTACGACCGTTTCTTCGGACGCGAGGCTGCCGACGTTGTTGGAGAATACTATGTGAAGGCCGCTTCCTCCATCCCTCCGTCTCTCGCCCACATTTTTGTCGACATCCAACTGCAGAATTTCTCCCGAATCGATGCCCTCCGCTATGAGCATTCCTGCGACGACAACGCCGCCGACGAAGCTTACGGCGTCTTGCTTCGCCGCCGCGAGCCTTTTCCCATTTACGAGCTCCGCTTCTTGAGTGGAAACAAATTTATCCGCATCTTCCCGATTGCCTACGTTGATGGTGCCTTCCGCTTCCTTCTTTCGCCCGACTACAGGGTTCCCGGTAACTCTCCAAGAAATCCTCCCGCTCCCGAAAATCATCCCAGTGCAAATCCGGTTCCCCTGGAGCGTCGCATCACCATTGGCGGCGTTGTTCAAGCCGCCAAATTGATTAAGAAAGTGCAACCGGCCTACCCGGAGAGGGCGCGCAGCGAGCATCTTGCCGGCACGGTGAAAATCCATGCCATCATCGGCAAAGACGGTCAGGTTTCCCGTATCCATGGCGTGCGCGGATATTGTTCGCTTGCGGAATCCGCTGTTGCCGCTGTCAGCCAGTGGCGCTATTCTCCCACCCTGTTCAATGGTCAACCGGTCGAAGTGGACACTGAAATCGACGTCATCTACGCTCTCAGCAAGTAGCTTCTCCGCGGGAACTTATTCCTCTCTCCCGGCCTCTATCTTTACGACGCCGCACACACCACTGTCCCCCGGGGTCGGAGCGGCGATCTCTTGAGGTGCTTTATGCCAGAGCTGCCTTCGCGGTTTTCCTGGAAAAAACGTTTGTTGTTGGGAATCGCCGGATTATTCGCTTTCCTGTTGCTCTTTGTTGTTTCCATCCGCGTCACCGTCTCGGAGATGTTCCGTGGTATCGCCTCCTCCAAGGCCACGGGGCTTTCCGCCATGGTGCCCTGGGATACCTCCAGCATGTGGTCGCGCAACGGTTACATGCTCCAGAAAGGCTCCGGTAGTGAGTCGTGGATTGCGCGCAACGCTGATCTGCGGATGCGCTGCTCTTCCTTTGAACGTTCCGTTGCGGCCCTCCATCGCATCGTTTCTGCTCGCCATGGTTATCTAGAGGATCTGCGCACGGAAAGCCGATTCGGTTTCGGCCGCTCGCTGTCAGCGATGCTCTCAGTTCCCTCGGAAGAGTTTGACGCTGCCCTGGCTGATTTGCAGACCTTGGGCCGGGTCGAAGCAGTGGACCAGGAAGGCGAGGATGCTGCTGTCAAGTTGGCAACCGCCGCGCGCCACTTGGCCGCAGCGCAAACGAATCTCGCGCGCCTCCAGAAACTTCAGCATGACCGCAAAGGCGAACTGCGCGATGCCGTGGCACTCGAGAAGGACATCGCTGAGGCTGACGAAACTCTGGCGGAAGCCGAGCGTCTGCGCGAAGGCATGCTCAACACCGTAGCTCAAGCTCACATCCGCGTTTCCTTCGTGGAAGATTATCGTGCTCCCCTGCAAATCAGTTTCGCCGGCACATTTCTTCCTATTCGCAATGCTCTTGCAGAAGGGATCGGCGGGATTTTCTCATCTCTCTCCCTTGTTCTCGGCATTCTCCTCAGCTACGGCTTGCCCATCTGCTTTTGGGTCGCTTTGTTGTTCTGGCCTCTCCGAGCCCTCTGGCGCCGTTTTCGCCACCGTTCCCCTGCGCTTTCGGCAGCATGATTCTCGTTTGTGACGTGTGGAGCTTCCTTTTTTCAGACTTATGCCGCCTTTTTTCGCTGGCCTTGCCGCCAAAGTTCCTGCTACAAACTTTCCTATGAAAGTCCTATTCATCGGTGGCACTGGGATTATCAGCACAGCATGTACCAAGCTAGCCGCGCAGCGGGGCATCGAGGTTACACTCCTCACGCGAGGCCGCCACGAAGCTTCTGTTCCCTCCGGGGTTAACGTCCTCAACTTCGACGTTCAAGACAAAGCGGCCGCGGCTCGCGCGCTCGCGGGCAAGTCGTTTGACGCCGTGGTGGATTGGATTGCGTTTCTTCCGGCGGACGTGGAGCGCGACCTGGAGCTTTTCACCGGGCACACGAAGCAATTCATTTTCATCAGCTCAGCTAGCGCCTATCAAAGACCCGTTTCGCACTACCTGATTACCGAATCCACGCCGCTCGCAAATCCTTATTGGGATTACTCGCGCAACAAAATTGCCTGCGAAGAACGATTGTTGAAGGCATATCGAGAGACCGGGTTTCCGGTGACGATCATTCGGCCCTCGCTCACCTATGGCGACAATCAGATCCCGCTAGTGCTCAATAGTTGGGAGAAGCCGTACACCGTCGTTGAACGCATGCTCAAGGGAAAGAAGGTCGTTGTGCCGGGCGACGGTTCGTCACTCTGGGGAATCACGCACAACAGCGATTTCGCCAAGGGACTTGTGGGTTTGCTGGGACATCCCCAAGCGATTGGCCACGCGTTTCACATAACCTCCGATGAAGTGATGACTTGGGACCAGTATTATAGGATTGTCGGGGGTGCCATCGGCGTTGAGCCTCAAATCGTTCACATCTCCTCGGATTTCCTTATCGCCTGCATGCCCGAACTGCAAGGCACTCTGATCGGCGACAAGTCCTCCAGCGTCGTCTTCGACAACACCAAAATCAAACGCTTCGTCCCCGGCTATTGCGCCACAACCAGTTTCTCCCAGGGCATTCGCCAAACCCTTGCTTGGTTCGACGCCGATCCCTCTCGCAAACTGATTGACGCTGCGTGGGGCGCGGCTTTGGATAAAGTAATCGACGCCTACGAAAAGGCCACGCGCGATGCCGCCGCCAGTTTCCGGTAGCTCTCTCGAATCATCGCGAACCCACTATGGATGCCCTTGCGGCATGGGCTCCTTCTTCTTTTGCTCCAGCCTGCCCTGCAGTTCCGCAATACGCTTCTTGTACGCCGAGTCCAGGCAGTCCACCCACATTTTATAAATTCCGCAGCTCTTGTTTCTCTCTTGCAACCATTCCCGCTGCTCCGCGATGGCGCTTTTTCGATCTTGCTCGCTTAGCCCAGAGAGGTAGCTCTTGTACAGCTCGGCCAGGTCAATGTCCAGATCGGCGAGTTGCTCCACGTAACAGATGGCCAGCGCGGTCCCGTCGCCAATCTTCTCGGCTTTATCGCAGTCGTAACTCGTGGGATACCGCTTCGCCGCCTCGACGGCAATGATCTCAAAGATTTCTTTTTCCACGTTCCAGCGAAATTTTACGATCAGCGGGTCGTCGCGCTCAGAAGTGTCGCCGTACACCTCCACCAGAATTCCTTCTCCAATCCGAAATGTGGAGTTGCTGTTCCCGAAAAGTACTGTATGCGGCAGCTTCACTTCCTGCATGGGCAACTCTTTGATCTCGCCCCCGGCGTCCCGCGTGTACACCGCGTGAATGTCCGGCCCCGCAGTTCCCGTCATGCATGTCGAGGCCACAACCACCGCCTGCTTGTAACCCTTTTTCAGAAAGTCCACCTGTTCCAGAACAGAAAAGTAAATCTGGTCGTACTCGCAATCATTCTGCTTCGCCAGGTAATTCCGCAGATCATCCTCATCAATCGCATCAGACTGCTTGTGCGCCTGTTGCGGCCCGCCACTGAACAGCAGAAAGACCGCAAACAAACAGAGCGAACTCATTGGCAACTCCCAGTCTCCCTCAGATGCTACCGTCTCGTTCTCCTAAATTGTCGCTGTCAGTCGTGCAACGTTTCTTATCCGTTACCTTTTCGAGAGGCTGCTCGTTCGGAATTTGGGTGCCCCAGGTTTGATTTTCTATCTGGGTCTTGGGTTTTCTGGTGTCCGAGAAAACAAAAGCCGGAGCATCTTTGCTCCGGCTTTGGAATTGAACTATGGTTCCGGGATGTCCTAGGGTTCCACGAGACCTTTCTCCAGCATCTCTTCATCGCTCAGCCACAAATCCGGAAT
>CAYOOS010000266.1:0-6257 GCA_964405585.1 uncultured Acidobacteriaceae bacterium
GCATCGAGATGAACAGTGCCATCGGCCCTTACAAGGGCGGACTGCGCTTCCATCCTTCCGTGAACCTGGGCATTTTGAAATTCCTTGCCTTCGAGCAGGTATTGAAGAATTCCTTGACCACACTCCCCATGGGCGGCGGCAAAGGCGGCTCGGATTTTGACCCCAAGGGCAAGAGCGACAACGAAGTGATGAAGTTCTGCCAAAGCTTCATGACCGAACTGTTCCGTCATATCGGACCCGACACGGACGTGCCGGCGGGCGATATCGGAGTGGGCGGACGCGAAATTGGCTTCCTCTTTGGCCAGTACAAGCGGCTGAAGAACGAGTTCACCGGCGTTCTGACCGGCAAGGGTTTGAACTGGGGCGGATCGCTGATTCGTCCGGAAGCAACCGGCTACGGCTGCGTGTATTTCGCACAGGAAATGTTGAAGACGCGGAAGGACACCCTGGAAGGCAAGACTTGCCTGGTTTCCGGAAGCGGCAACGTTTCGCAATATACCGTGGAAAAACTGCTCGACTTGGGCGCTAAGGTCATCGCCATTTCCGATTCCAACGGCATCATTCATGATCCCGAAGGCATCAGCCGCGAAAAGCTGGCCTGGGTTCTGGAACTGAAGAATGTGCGTCGCGGCCGCATCAAGGAATACGCGGACCACTTCAAGACGGCGAAGTACATCCCCGTGGATCCAGCCAAGGACTTCAACCCGCTCTGGGCCATCAAGGCAGATTGTGCCTTCCCGAGCGCCACACAGAACGAAATCAACGCCAAGGATGCAGCCACGCTGGTGATGAATGGGTGCAAGGTTGTGGCGGAAGGCGCCAACATGCCGAGCACACTGGACGCCACGAAACTGTTCCTGGAAGCGAAGATCCTCTACGGGCCGGCGAAGGCCGCCAACGCAGGTGGCGTGGCGACATCGGGCCTGGAAATGAGCCAGAACAGCATGCGGCTCTCCTGGACGCGTAAGGAAGTGGACGAGCGGCTGCACAACATCATGATCGCCATCCACGAGAACTCCTTCCATACAGCCGAAAAGTACGGCATGCCGGGCAACCTGGTATTCGGCGCGAATATCGCCGGATTCGTGAAGGTAGCCGATTCGATGCTGGATCAGGGGCTTGTCTAAAAGACAGTGAACAGTGGCGAGTGGCTAGTGGAGAGCACAACCACTAGGACGTGGACTTGCGGCGGGGTGGTTAACGGCCACCCCGCCGTTTTACTATTCAGACGGACACATTCATGGACCCAGACCAATTCCTGACACCATTGCCGGACGCGGAGATGCTCCTGGAGGGCTTCGATAACCTGATGCCCTTCCGCGTGCAGGAAATCCTGCTGGTATCGAGTTTGTACGATTCGTTCATCCTGCGGGAAGACGGTCGGCTGAACGAATTGCTGATCGGCGAGTCGCTGGATTTGCACCTGCAACAGATTCCGCGGATTACGCACGTGGCAAGCTGCTCGGAAGCGCTGGCGCTGGCGCGCTCCGATCCGCGGCGGTTCAACCTGATCGTGACGAACCTGGCCGTGGGAGAGATGAACGCGGCGCAACTGGCGCATGAAATCAAGCTGGCGGGACTGAATGTGCCGGTGGTGGTGTTGGCATACGACTACCGCGAAGTGAAGAATTTCGTAAAGCGCAATCCGGTCACGGATATCGAGCGGATCTTCCTGTGGCAAGGCAGCGCGCGCGTGCTGATTGCGATTGTGAAGTGCGTCGAGGACCGGCGGAACGTGGAGCACGACACTTCGTCGATGGGCGTGCCGGTGGTGCTGCTGGTGGAAGACAACATCCGCTACTACTCGGCGTTTTTGCCGGTGATTTACACGGAGTTGATCACCCAGACGCGGCGCGTGATTCAGGAAGGGTTGAACCTGGCGCACAAACTGGTGCGCATGCGGGCGCGGCCGAAAATTCTGCTGTCGTCGAATTTCGAGGAAGCGTACGAACTGGCGCTGCGCTATAAGGACCACTTGTTGGGAGTCGTGTCCGACGTCGAGTTTCCTCTCGGTGGCATGCTCAACCCGGACGCGGGTTTTGAATTGGCCCGCCGGGTCCGCGAAGCCGTTCCCGATGTACCGGTGGTGCTGCAATCGAGCCGCACTAAATTCCGGGCACGGGCGCACGCCGAAGGGTTTTCCTTTCTGCGCAAGCGTTCGCCGACCTTTTTGCGGGATTTGCGGAAGCTGCTAATCCAGCAGTTTGCGTTTGGTGACTTCGTATTCCGCACGTCCGATCGCAGCGAGGTGGCGCGCGCCACGGACCTGAATTCGCTGGAGGCGCTGCTGCACACGGTGCCGGTAGACAGCATTGCGTACCACGGACAGCGCAACCACTTTTCACATTGGCTGATGGCGCGCACGGAATTCGCGCTTTCCAACAAGCTGAGGCCGCGCAAAGTTTCCGATTACGAATCCGTGGAAGGCCTGCGCCAGAACTTGATTGATTCGATCGGAGAGTACCGCCGGGAGCAGAGCGAAATCCTGATCGGGGATTTCAAGCCCGCGTTATTCAAGGCCGGCGGGGCACATTTCCTGCGTATCGGAACGGGTTCGCTGGGGGGCAAGGCGCGCGGGCTGGCGTTTATCCGGCACATGCTGTACAAGCGGCGAGTAGCGCGGCGTTTCCCCGAAGTGCGTGTGGGCGTGCCGCCGGCGGCGGTGCTGGCCACGGATGCCTTTGACCGCTTTTTGTCGGAAAACAATCTGCTGGACTTCGCCATCAATGCCAGCGACGATTCGGAAATTCAGCAAAGATTCCTGGAAGCGCCACTCCCTGCGGCTGTGACTGAGGATTTGCGCGCGTTCCTTGCAGAAGCGCGTTACCCGCTGGCGGTGCGTTCTTCGAGCTTGCTGGAAGATTCGCAGTATCAACCCTTCACCGGTGTGTATGAGACGTTCATGCTGGGCAACCAGCAAACGGACGATGCCGTGCGTCTGCAGCAGTTGATGGAAGCGATCAAGCTGGTCTACGCTTCCACATTCAGCCGCCACGCGAAGGCTTATGTGCGCGCCACGCCGTTTCGCCTGGAAGAAGAAAAGATGGCGGTGATCCTGCAGCAAGTGGTGGGCGCGTTTCACGGTCCGCGGTTTTATCCGGACTTTTCCGGAGTGGCGCGTTCGCGCAATTTTTATCCCATACCCCCGATGAACTTTGAGGATGGCATCGCAGCCGTGGCGCTGGGACTGGGGCGGGCGGTGGTGGACGGCGGCAAATGCTTGTCGTTCTGCCCGCGCTATCCGGCGAATCTGTTGCAGTTTTCGACCGTGGAAGATGTGCTGAACGAGTCGCAAGAAAACTTCTGGGCGCTTTCGCTGGATCACGTGGACCAGGAAACTTCGCCGCCGGGGCTTCGCGAATTGCGCTTCACGCTGGATGTGGCGGAGGCGGATGGCACATTGCATGCCGTGGGCTCCACGTATTCGCAGGATAACGACGTGATCTCCGATGGATTGAACCGGCCGGGAATGCGTGTTGTGACCTTTGCGCCCGTTCTGAAGTACGGACTGTTTCCACTGGCGCCGCTTTTGGACCAATTGCTGAAGGACGGCGAAAACGCATTCGGGCAACCCGTTGAGATTGAATTCGCGGTGCGCTTGCCGCGGCTGACAGGTGAACTTGCGGAATTTGGCTTTTTGCAGATCCGGCCGCTGGTGCTTTCGCGCGAGAGCGAAGAACTGCGCATGGAAAACGTGGATGGTTCAAGGCTGCTGGCGCACAGTACAAAAGTGTTGGGCAACGGGCGCATCGAAAATCTGCGCGATATAGTGGTGGTGGACTCGCAGCGTTTTGAGCGCGGGCAAAGCCAGGAAGTGGCGCGGCAAGTGTCGTACTTCAACGCGAAGCTCAATGAGGAGAACCGGCCGTACCTGCTGGTGGGTGTGGGCAGGTGGGGCTCGAACGAACCGTGGCTGGGAATCCCCGTGGAGTGGGACGAGATTTCGGGCGCGCGCGTGATCGTGGAGGCGGGCTTCCGCGATTTTCGCGTGACGCCGTCGCAGGGCAGCCACTTTTTCCAGAATTTGACGGCTTTCCAGGTGGGCTACTTCACTGTGAACCCAGATGTCGGTGAAGGTTCTGTGGACTGGGCATGGCTGGCGGCGCAAACCGCGCTGGAAGAGCGTGGTTGCGTGCGGCATCTGCGGCTCTCGGAGCCGCTGCTGGTCTTGATGAACGGGCGCACGAGCCAGGGCATGATCTTCAAGCCGGAGTGAGCGGCGAGGTGTCGTAAGGCGCTGGATGCGTCCGAACAAGGTGCGAATGCGCGGTTGGGTGTGCGCAGGGTTCGGAAGTTGGCGCAGGGCATCTGCGTGGAATTCCGCTGGGTAGGACTGAACGGCGCGGCAAGCCGAAGTAGTTGCGAAGCGTAAGTCTTTACCTTTCAATCATCGCGAACAAATATAAAGTGGAGGTGCTTTTGGACCCGGTAATGCTCTTTCCTTTTATGGGGTACCTGGCTTATTGCGAATCAACTTGCTGGGAGTAGGAGGCGGACATGGTTTTTTCCAGCCTGATCCTTGTAACGTTTACAGTGCTGGCCGTCGGGGCAATCGTCATTGGTTTGGTGATGGCGCTGCGTGCCTACGTAAAATATCGTGGCGAACGCGTGATTACCTGCCCGGAGACGCACCAGGCAGCCGCGGTGCATGTGGACGCAACGAAGGCGGCACGCAAGGCCGTATTCGGCAAGTCGTACGTCCGGCTGGACCAATGCACGCGCTGGCCAGAACGGCAGAATTGCGGGCAAGACTGCCTCTCGCAGGTGAACGCGGACCCGGCGGCGTGCCTGGTCTGGAATATGGTGGACCAGTGGTACAGAGGCAAGTCATGCGCGTATTGCCAGAAACCCTTCGCCAACATTCACTGGCATGATCGCCACCCTGCGTTGCTGGCCCCGGATCACACCTGCTTGCAATGGAATGAAGTGGCGCCGGAAAAATTGCCGCAAGTCTTTGAGTCGTACCTGCCGGTATGCTGGAACTGCTACATCGCGGAAACCTTCCGGCAGAAAAATCCCGAAAAGGTGCTGGACCGAACTTGGGAACGCGGACCTGGCGGGGAGTATGTGCCGAAGGAAGAATCGGCGCCACCAGTGAAAGAGATTAGGCGCGCAAGTTGAGCGGAGTTGAGTTGGAACCCGCTCTTCCTGGAAGTGGCAGCAAGTAGTTTACCTTCAATCAACCAATTTTATGTCCTATCGGGGGCATTTACCGCGCACCAGTTTCTCGGAATGAGACTTCTATGCGTTTGCGATGCCTCCCGGCAAGAACGACGCGCCCCAACCGGCAAGATTGCTTCAGAGTGGCCCTACCTGATCGGCCAAACTTGGCTCTGACATGAGTTCCGGGCGACAAAACCTGTCCAAAGGAAATTGTTGCCTCGATTGGTGATCGCGGCTTTGGTCCGCGATCCGGCCCGCGCGAGCAAAGAAGAGCGACGGCTTCGGTTTTGCCGATCCAAACAAGGGCAGCTGCACAGAGTTGACGGCTTTCTTTTCCGCCGAGATCAGGCAAGGTCGAAGCGATCGAGGTTCATCACTTTGATCCACGCCGCAACGAAATCTTTCACGAACTTCTCCTTCGAATCCGCGCACGCACAAACTTCCGCAAGGGCGCGCAACTGGGAGTGCGAACCAAAGATCAGGTCGACACGGGTTCCGGTCCACTTGAGCTCGTTCGTCTTGCGGTCGCGCCCTTCGTAGACCTCTCCGGAGCCGTTGGATGCGTTGGAAGGTTGCCATTGCGTGCCCATGTCGAGCAGGTTCACGAAAAAGTCGTTGGTCAGCGTCTCCGGCCGCTTGGTGAAGACGCCGTACGTGGACTTCCCAGTATTTGCGCCCAGGACGCGCAGGCCACCGACGAGAACCGTCATCTCAGGCGCCGTCAGTTTCAGCAATTGCGCCTTATCTACCAACAGCTCCTCAGCCGGCAGGCGCTGCTTGCCATTGATATAGTTGCGGAACCCATCCGCCTTCGGTTCGAGCGGAGCAAACGAATCAACGTCGGTTTGTTCTTGCGACGCGTCCATGCGCCCCGGCCTGAAGGGAACTTTCACGTCGTGGTTGGCACCCTTCGCGGCTTTCTCGATCGCCGCACAGCCGCCGAGAACGATCAGGTCCGCCAGCGAAACTTTCTTTCCGCCAGGTGCAGAAGTGTTGAACTCCTTTTGAATGGTTTCGAGTTTCTGCAGTACCTTCGCTAGTTCCGCCGGCTGGTTGACGGCCCAGTCCTTTTGCGGAGCGAGACGAATGCGGGC
>CAYOOS010000267.1:0-6218 GCA_964405585.1 uncultured Acidobacteriaceae bacterium
CCCCTCAAGCACGTGTTCGCAGCCTTGGACCTAACTGCCGCAGCCTTGGCCCAGGGGCGCCCCGTGCCGGAAGAAGCGGTGAAGATGATGACTAAGAACCCCATTCCATTCCTGCCGTTGGCTCTCTGGCACTGGTTGTACCTTCGGATTGGCGGCCGGGGGTTCGAACAAGAGGCGGCTAGGAATGGAGTGAGCAAGCATGGGCTGCGCGCGCGCCCTTACGAAGCTTAGGACATCTTCAGACAGAATTGACGGTTTCCTTCTCTACCAGGGCCGTCAACTCAACAACTATTTTCCGCTCTTTCTCTTTTTTCTAGCTCCGCCCCAGAAGTACAAGACGACAGCGGCGATTGCCAGCAGCACCACGATGATCCCCAATGCCACTGGGTGCCCGTGTACCCTGATGAACTTGATGATTAGCCTTCCGTATCGCGCGGCCAGATAAGCCAGGATCGTGTATCTGGCGATCCGTCCGAGCGCGAGCGCCGCTAGAAATTTTCTAATCGGATATTGCATCGCGCCAGCCGCGAGCAGAAATGGCACCATGGGCACCGGCGGCGGTAACAGGGCGGGAATGGCAATCGCGCCGAATCCCCATCGCTCGAAGATCGCGCAAACTTTGTCCACTTTCCGCCGAGAGAACCTGCGTTCGAGCGCGGCTTTCCCTCCTTTGCGCGCCAGCCGGTACGTGAGAAAGCCTCCAAGTAAGGAACCCGCCGTGGCCATCAGCGCATAATAAAGCCACAATTGCTGCTGGCGCGCGGAGAGCAGAAGCGTTGCTACATCCATGGCACCTGGTATCGGCAGGGGTGAGTTATCCAGCAGCCCGAGGGGAATCAGGCCCAGGCCACCGAGGTGAAACATCCAATGCCGTAAGCTGCGTTCTACTGTCGGCATTGATGCCGCTAATAAATGGCCGATGTTCAATTGGAATCCACTTTTCCGATGGCCCTGCTGATCGGGGGTAGTTAAATCTCGGGACGCGACTCGTTCCCAATCGTAAAAATCGGTGAATTACAAGGCCGTTGCTGCCGGGCCGAACGCGGCACTTCGCATCGTGCGTCGCCGGATCACCCCTAGTATACGGCCCGTCCCACAGGATCTCCTGGGATCGGACTCACCGTGCCGGGCAACCAATTCAAGGGAGAATCAAAATCTAACAATACTCTCATCCCACAGGATCTTTCTGGCGCGTCGCCTTCACAGCTGCCAGGATCCCGACTCCCAAAAGTATTACCGCGCCAGCCACAATCCAGTGTGCAGGCATGTGCATCAAGTGCGCGGCATAAATCAGGCCGATGATGACGATAGCGAAACCGCCCGAGTAAAGACCGAATGACATAGCGTCTCCTCACATGATTCTACTTTGCCGGGAAAGCCGCTTCTGTGCAGAAAGAAACACATTGGAGATGGACGGATAGTGCGAGAGTAACGAAGTCACGCACACACTCCCTCCGTTTTTCATCACACCACGTTTACTTTCCGAAGTGGTATCCTCGCCTGGTGAATCGCGAATCTTTCCTGCAGACTGCGCCAACCACTCACAAATTTCAAGCTAGAACCCTGGCCAACAATCCAGCGTGCAAAGGGACTGACTTGTTCGGGTCATTCAGCGGCTGGGTCTTTGCTCATTTGGATTTGGCCTCCGGAATTGTTCATGAGCGTTACGTTTGGAGGGGAATATCCCACCATGCTTCAAGACAAGGAAGCGCTGTATCAGGAGCGGCTGAAGCGCTACACAACCGCACTGCATAATGGCAAGCCCGACCGCATCCCTATCCGGCCTTTTGTGGCGGAATTCACGGCCAAGTATGCTGGCTATACGTGCCAGCAGATCACCCACGATTATCGGCTGGCCTTTGCGGCGGCGCGAAAATGCGCGCAGGATTTTGACTGGGACGCCGTGGTCGGCAACATGGTTTACGTCTGGACCGGTCTGACGCAAGCCATCGGCCTGAAATACTATGGTGTTCCCGGCATTGATGTCTCCGCTGACACCGGATTTCAGTATCGCGAGCCTTCCGAAGAGAAGGCTTTCATGCACGCGGATGAATATGACGCCCTCGCGGAAGATCCCACAGGCTTCCTGTTCAATGTCTGGATGCCCAGAGTTTCCACCGAAGTCAATCCCATCGGCGCGCCTGCCACTTATCGCAACAACCTTTCCTTCCTGAAGGGTGGCATGGCCATGCTGAACTACTTCTCGGCTTTCGGCACGCAGAACGAATTGCTGCGCAGGGAGTGCGGCACGGTTTCAGCCATCAGCGGAATCTTGAAAGCGCCATTGGATATCATCGCGGATAAACTTCGCGGCTATTTAGGGCTGGCAAATGATTTGATGAAGCAGCCCGACAAGGTGCTGAAAGCCTGCGAGGCTTTGATGCCGCACCTGCTGCATGTGGCGCGCACCAGCGCCGATCCCGAAAAGCAGGTTCCCATCGGCTTTTGGATGCATCGCGGTTGCGTCCCGTTTATTTCCAGGAAGCATTTCGAGACAATCTTCTGGCCCACGCTTCGCCCCATCATCGAAGAGCTTTGGAAAAGCGGCCATCAGACGCTGTTCTATGCAGAGGGGAAATGGGGGCATCACCTGGAAGCCTTTGCCGAACTGCCAGAACACAGCATGGTCTATCACATCGATCAGGACGACATCGTGAAAGTGCATCGCGTGCTGAAGGAAAAATTCTGTCTAAGCGGCGGAATTCCCAACTCTCTGCTGGCATTTGGCACACCGCAAGAGGTGCGCGACCGCTGCAAACTTGTCATCGATACCATTGGCCGCGAGGGCGGCTACATCATGGATGCCAGCGCCATCGTGCAAAACGACGCCAAAATCGAGAATATACAGGCTATGACGGATTTCACCCATGAGTATGGTGTCTACTAAGCGCCTCTGGATGAGGCGCTCTTTTTCTGGATTGTGAACGGATTTGGTTCTTGCGAAAGGAGAACGACAAATGAGTGAGGGTCAAAAACCGATTCCTCCAGGCATTTGTTTTCTCTGGGAAGAGAAAGCGCTGCAGTTACCCGAAATCGTCGGCGACAAGGAATTAGTGAAGCAGATCTGGGAAGAAAATGAGTCGCTGGCCTACACTTACATCTGGCACTGCCTAGTCTCGTTTTAGCTCTGTCTGCTGCCAGGATCCGGCTTCTCGCGCATCACCCTTTCCAGGCGATCGTGCAACCGCTTGCTATAGCCAACCGGCAACTCATACGTGCGGTCATCGGCCGTCAGAATCAATACATTCCGGGTGGAATCCAGGGTCGCCGAGCACGCTACGCAACCTTCCAGGTGCTTCTCGATTTCCTCGCGCACTTCGGGAGTGAGCTGCTGATCGAGATATTCCGAGATGTGTTCCCAAACCTGATTGCACTCCAGCTTCATTGGAACAACCTCCCGAAGAAGCTTTTCCGAGCCGGAGCGTTTTCCTTCAGGTACGGAACAAGCGTCTTCTGCAACATGATGCGCGCGCGGTGCAGCCGCACCTTAACAGCAGGAATGGTGATGCCCAGGGCCGCGGCGGTCTCCTCCTGATTCATTTCCTGCAAATCGCGCAATACAAATACTTCGCGATATATCTTGGGCAGCATTTCCACGGCCCCGCGCAACTTCTGCCGCAGCTCCTTGCGCTCCAGCGCTTCCAAGGGAATCTCCCGCCAATCGGTCAGAAACGCCGGCGTGAAATCCCCCTCCGGTTCCTCGATTGTGTCTTCCAGCGATTCCTCTGCAGCACGTTTGATTTTGCGAAGTCGCTGACGCCCTTCGTTCATGGCGATCGTAATCAGCCAGGTGCTGAATTTGGAGTCGCCGCGGAACGACTTGAGGTAGCGGAATGCGTTGATCATCGCTTGCTGCGCAGCGTCTTCGGCTTCCGTTTCATTGCGCAGCATGGTGAAAAGGGTGACGTAGACCATCTTCTCGTAGGGCCGGATCAACTCGTGAAACAGGTCCGTCTCTCCGGCAAGAATGCGCCGAATCAACTCGGCTTCGTGCTGGCGATCTTCGTGCATCGTCAGAATGGAGAGAGCCCCTTGGTGCGGGTCTCCCGTTTCGGCTCCTTTAGCGTATGACCTGTCTTTGCCCCTGATGCCGAGAGTTGAGGGACACTTCCACTCCTAGATAGGAGTCACACTCCGGGTAAAGGTTACACCCCCGGGCGCCCAAGATTCTCCCGTGCAACCCCTACAGCCCTGCTAAAATCTTATACTCAATGGGAAAAACTGTGTGTGGAGGAAATCCGTGAAGCTCCCAAAAGCCAGCAAGCTGCTGCAAGCAAGACCTCTTTCGCTCCTGGGCGCCGCCCTTCTCCTCGGGCTGCCCGTAATCGCGCAGGACTTTCCTGGCCCCATGGCGTCGGCTCCCAAGACCAAGTCTTCGCAGGCCGTCGCGCCTAATCCGGCTCCCGCGCAGGAACCCGGTCCGGCCCAGCGGCTGCATTCGCCCGGCGATAATCCCATCATCAATGAACCGCCTGCTCAGCCGGTGGACCAGATCATCAAGAGTTTTGCCGAGCATGAAGCCGAGTTCCGCCTCGAGCGCGACAACTATACCTACACCCAGAGTTTCTCGATCATGACAATTGACGACGATAACCGGCCCGACGGCGAATACCGCATGGACAGCGACATTGTTTTCACGCCGGAGGGCAAGCGCTTTGAAAAGGTAAAGTACGCTCCGCCCGATACGTTGCGGCGCATTATGCTGAGCGAGCAGGACCTCGACGATGTGCGCAACGTCCAGCCCTTCGTGCTGACCACCACGGAACTGCCCAAATACAACCTCACCTATGTCGGGCGGCAGCAGGTCGACGAGCTTTCCACCTACGTGTTTGACGTGGCCCCCAAGACCATCGAGAAGAACCAGCGCTACTTCCAGGGGCGCGTTTGGGTGGACGACCACGACCTGCAGATCGTGATGACCGATGGAAAAGCCGTGCCGGACATCATCACCAAGCACAATGAAAACGTCTTCCCGCGCTTCCGCACCTATCGCCAGAACATTGAAAAGGGCTTTTGGTTTCCCGTGTTCACCCGGGCAGATGATTTTCTGCACTTCAGCAGCGGCGATGTCCACATTCGCATGACCGTGAAGTACACAAACTACAAGCGTTACGGCAGCACCGTCAAAATGGGCGAAGCCAAAGAGATCAAGAATCCCTAACGGGTTACGGTCCTCAAGGGGAGGATTGGGTCAAAAGGTGCCCGAGCCTCCCGATCCTCCCAATACACGCGAAATGCCCTGACCGGCCGGAACTTTTCACATAGCTCCTTCGTATTCTCATGCAAAGGAGCTTCAACATGAACCTTTCCATTCGGGGATTCCTCAGAACAGCCGCATTTTTTGCCTTGGCCGCATGCGCCCTGGCACCCGCCGCCAGCCTGGCGCGGGCCGCCACTGACACCGACCAGTGGATTCACATCCGCGTCACCAGTAAAGACGCCAGAGGCGAGGTGGTGCGCGTAAACGTGCCTATCGAGTTGGCCGCAAAAGTTTTGCCTGCAATCAATAAAGACCAGTTGCACGATGGCAAGATCCGAATCGATTCCGCTCATATGGAAGATGTGGACCTGCACGTGATTCTGGATGCCGTGCGCACCGCCAAGGACGGCGAGTACGTAACCGTGCAAAGCAATGAGAACAACGTGCGCGTCTCGAAGAGCAACGGTGTTCTGTACATCTACGTAACCGACAAAGAGCACCCTACGAAGGCTTCCAAGGAAGATGCGGCAAAGGGCGCCAAGTCGAGCGATGCTGTGGAAACCAAGGTGGAAATCAAGGTTCCGATGAAGGTTGTGGACGCGCTGTTCTCCGCCGGCAAGGATGAGCTGGACCTGGTGGCCGCGTTGCGGGCGCTTTCGGCTCACGGTGATACCGAACTCGTAACCGTGAAGGACGCGGAGAACGACGTACACATCTGGATAGACTCCAAGAACACGGCTGAATAGATAAATGGCAGGGAGGGACGCTCATGCTCGTACTGGCAAAAGTCGCATTGGGATTGGGCGCAACGCTGGTAATGACCACGGCCTATGTCTTCCACGAAGGCGTGATCCGCGTGGATGTGGATGAGCACCATCGGGGCGGAGAGCACGTGCACTTCTGGGTGCCTGCCACGACGGTTTCCGCGGGAATGAGGCTGGCAAGACTTGCGCCCCAACATCCTCTGGAACAGGCGGCGGTACAAGTAAAGCCGTATTTGCCCGTTCTGCGCACATTG
>CAYOOS010000268.1:0-6186 GCA_964405585.1 uncultured Acidobacteriaceae bacterium
GGGACACTCCTGAGGCTGAAGAAGAAGAGTTGCACAGAGTTCGCGGAGGACACAGAGGTCGCAGAGAAGAGAAGAAACCCCAAGACCCAGGCACACACTCCGTGCCTGGGGCAACCGCGGAAAAGTCTTTAGTCAGCAGTTGTTAGTTTTAAGTTTTCGGAAAAGAGAAGAGCGGAGATCCCTGGAAAAAAGCCGCAGGACTCGCGGACTCTCCCTGCGCTCCATGGCTACATGATGGTTATTTGGGGGCGAATGCTTCGGCCAGAGACGTAATTTTTAGTTGAGCGCGGAGTTGGTCAAGGGTTGCCGCGCTGGTGATCGTTATTTCCACGGGCTGGTTGGGGATGAGGTCGAAATAGTTGTCGGACGGGGAGGCGTCCAGAGTACCGAAGGAAATATAGACGCTGCGGGCTAGGACGGGAGAAGAGAGGCGGAGGCGATAGGCTTCGCCGGATTTTGCCAGATCGATGGAGATTTGAGGTTGGGGAAGAGTGATTAGTTTGGCTGGGACGAGATAGAGAACGTTGCTGGAGACGGATTTAGCGTCAACGAAAAGATCGGTGACCGCAAAAATATTGGCGGCGTCGGCGCCATTGGCGCTGACAAATTCAGCGAGCGGTTTTTGTAGATAGATTTTGCTGGAGAGTTCGGGAATCTGGACATCCAACCAGGAGTCCGAGAGCGACTTTCCTTCCAAAGTGAATACGCGGAGGCGTAGACGCGCGGCGGTGGGCGTGGTTTTATCAGAGACGATATACATGCTGAAGTTGCCGTCCTCAATGTGAGGAGAGACGAGCAGAGGGCCATAGAAGCGGCGCGCGTAATACTGCAAGGCTTTCCAGCGGCCGTAGTAATCGATGCTGGACCACGAAGCAACCGGCCAGCAATCGTTGAGCTGCCAATAGATAGAGCCCATGGAGCGCGGGCGGATGCGGCGAAGATGCTCGGCGCCGACTTTGATGCCTTCGGCCTGAAGCACCTGGCTGGCGTAGAGGAAGGAAGCGAAATCGCGCGGCTCGGAATAATACTTGAGCATGTAATCGTGAATGATGGAATTGCCTTCGTTGTTTTTCTGATGCGCAAGCATGACGGGCGTGAAGATGCTCGCGCGATCTTCGGGCGTGGTGAAGGCTTCTACAGTGCGCATTTCGGGGAAGGATTGGAAGCCGTACTCGGTCATGAAGCGCGGGAAGTGTTTTTCGTATTCGGAAAAGGGAACGCGGCCGTGCCAGACGCTCCAATCGTGGAAATCGCCGGACTGGAAACTGGCGGAAGTTTCTTCGTAATCAGAACTGGGAGAGCTGGGCCAATACGGAGTTTCGGGGGCGAGGCGACTGGCGGTGCGGGCGAGAATGCCGCTGAAAACGGTGAGGTAGTCCTGCCACATTTGAAAGCGAACGGCGGGAGGAAGGTCCTTGCGGGCGTCCCAATTGAAGGCGCTTTCGGTTTCGTTGTTGCCGGACCAGAGGACGATGCTGGGATGTTCACGAAGGCGGCGTAGCTGGAACTCGGCTTCGGCCTCGACGTTTTGCTTGAAGGCATAGGTGCCGGGCTGCCAGTCGTTGCCGAACATGAAATCCTGCCAGATCATGATGCCGAGTTCGTCGCAGATATCATAGAACTCCTGAGTTTCGTAATAGCCGCCGCCCCAATGGCGGATCATGTTCATGTTGGCGTCAACGGCGGATTGCAGGATGCGGCGATATTGTTCGGTGGTGACGCGTGTGGGGAAGCTGTCGAATGGAATCACGTCGGCACCTTTGCCGAAAACGGGAATGCCGTTGATGATGAATTCGAAGGATCGGCCCCACTGATCGAGATCGCGGCGAAGAACGATGGAGCGAAGCCCGGCGCGAGTGGAAGCCTGATCTTCGGTGCGATTGCCGATTTGAAGCTGGGCATTGAACCTGTAGAGCGCTTGCGCGCCGTAGCCCGCGGGGAACCAAAGCTGTGGGGAAGTGATCTCTATGGGCAGATCGATGCGATTGATGCCGGAATGAAGTTCGACTGAGCGAGAGAGTTCCAGTTTCTTGCCGGCATGCGTGAAATCGAGAGTGACTTTGGCGGAAGCGTCTTCCGCGGCGGTAACTTCAACTTGTGCGGTCAAATGGGCGACTTTCGCGGTGACATCGAGTTGTGCGATGTGAAGATTGGAGATGCGCGCAGCCTCCCAGGCTTCCAGACGAACGGGGCGCCAGATGCCACTGGTAACGAAGCGAGGTCCCCAATCCCATCCATATTCATAGGCGGCCTTGCGGACATAGGTTTTTTCTGCGGTTTGCGTTTGCTCGCGCCATTTGTCCGTGGCAGCGATTTTGGCGGCGGCTTTGATTGGCGAAGGGAACACGACGCGGAGCAGATTGGCGCCCGGCTTCAAGAGCGGCTTCACGGGGATGCGCCATTCGCGGAACATGTTGTCGGCGGTGAGGATAAGCTTGCCGTTCAAATAGACTTCGGCATAGGCGTCGAGGCCCTCGAAGACGAGGTCGACATTTTTGCGCGCGAGAAAATCGGCGGGGGCCTGAAGCGTGGTGCGATATTCCCAATCGGCATCTTCAATCCATTGGAGCTTGGCTTCGTTGTCGCGGAAGTAGGGATCGGAAATGAGCTTGTTGCGAAGCAGGTCCAGGTGAACGCAACCGGGGACCTGCGCAGGACGCCAGACGGAATCCTGATGCGCGGCGTCGCCGGGGGGGAGTTGGCGGAATTCCCAGCCGGAATGAAGCGGGAGGACATGCTTTTGGAGGGCAGTTTGCGCGCGAGCGGAAAATGGAAGAAGCAGAGCGCAGAACGAGACGACGACAAAGCGCGTAAGACTCATGATGGACTCCGATGGAAGGTGAATTGAAATGGTCTCATGGTCGCGGAAAGAAAAACCCAAGAGAACGCCGCAGGGCTCGAAGACTCTCCCTGCGCTACATGGGACTGCGGAGCGAAGGGACAGTGTACTGCAAGTCGCGGCGCAATTCTGTACGGGGGAGAAGGAAGTTATATAGAATCCGAACTGAAAGTAGGATGGGAGGCGGTATGAGAGCAGCGATCTTGATGGTTGGTGCGATGGTGATGATGGGTGCTGGAGCAATGGGGCAGACGCAGAAGGCCGAGCCACCGGTGAAGGCGGCGGAAAAGGTAATCATTGATACGGACATCGGAGACGACATTGATGATGCGTTTGCGATTGCGCTGGCGGTGAAAAGTCCGGAGCTGGAAATCCTGGGCGTGACGACGACGTTTGGTGACACCGAAGCACGCGCGCGGATTGTGGATCGGTTACTGGGAGAGGCGGGGCGCGCGGACATTCCCGTGCTGGCCGGAGCGCCGACAAAGACGAGCAACGTGCTGAACCAGCGACGCTACGGCGAAGGCGGACGATTCGGCAAGGCTTCGCATGCAAGCGCAGTCGATTTTATTCTGGAAGAAATTCGGAAATATCCAGGGCAGATCACGCTGGTGGGAATCGGGCCGTTAATCAATGTGGGAGCGGCGATTGATAAGGATGCGGCGACGTTCCGTAAATTGAAGCGCGTGGTGATCATGGGCGGGTCCATCGAATGCGGGTACGGGGAGCTGTGGTTCTGCCCGGAGCGGGGGCCCGACGCGGAGTGGAACATCATCAACGATATCGGCGCGGCAAAAAAACTGTTTGCGTCGGGGGTGCCGTTGTACGTGATGCCGCTGGACTCGACACTGCTGAGAATGGAGGAGACGAAGCGGGCGTATTTGTTCCGGCAGGGAACGCCGCTGACGGACGCCTTGACGCTTCTGTATCACGAATGGGGGCAAGAAACGCCGACGCTCTTTGATCCCGTGACGATTGCGTTCATCCTGAATCCGAAAATCTGTCCGGTAGAGCCCATGCACATTCGTGTGGACGACAAGGGATTTACGCGAAGAGAAGCGGGGGAGCCGAACGCGCAGGTGTGCATGAAGTCGGATGAAGAAGCGTTCTTCCGATTGCTAATCGGGCGAATTGCGGGGAAGTGAAAAGGGAATCAGGCAAGGCTCCATCCCCAAAAACAGCGAAGCCCGGGTGTGAAGCCCGGGCTTCTCTGGGTCAGGGTCCGAAGGCTGACGCCAGGGATAGAACGCCAACTTCGGTGGCGGGAGTCACAACTGAGGAATGTGAGGGGATACAACGAGGAGTGGTACAGGGGAGCTTGTTGGGACCGCGCTGATGAGTTTGAGTTCCAGGCGCTGACTTGCACCCGAGGCGGCGAGTTGCGGTTTGTCTGATGGAAAAGCAGCGCCAGAATCCAACCGAATCAGAACAGGCTGTTGAGCTGCTTGAATCTCCGAAAGATAAAGTTGGCCGCCGACACGTTCAAAGACTGCATGGCCCGTTCTCGAAGGCGAGGTCAGCGGAATGTTGGTGGCGCAGGAAGCGTGGTAGATCTCGCCATCAGTGCTGCAAATGACGACCACGTTTCTGTCTGAATCACAGCTCATCTGCGGTTCCAGGTAATACTGCCCCGGAGGAAGAATCTGACTTCCCACAGTGAAGGCAAAGGGTACTTTCAGGGTGAGCTGCAAGCGCGAACTGGCTGGGATGGTCATCGAATGGGAAGGTAAAGCTCTCGGGAAAACAAGGACTTTTTCGGATGCGTTCTTCATGGGCCCTCCAGCGAACTCTGACCGAATTTGGCGCGTTGATGAAACCGGCCAAGTAGTGTTGCGTTCAACATGTGCACTTTGCCCGAAGAAGGAAAAAGGGACAATGCACGGGGGGTGAAGCTGGGGTGAACCGGTGGTGAACTGGGACATCGCGGCAACATACTGAAATAGAAAGAGTTAAGGACATGTCGAGAAGGTCACTGCAAAAAGCGATTGATTCGTAGAAAGGAATTTGGGCCCCGGGGGATGAGGGAGTTTGCTATAGTCGCGAAATTCAGGAGCAAGCAATGAGTTCGCCAGAGAACGTGAAACCCGTCTATCGCTTCGGGCCCTATGTGGCGGATGTGCGCGCGGGGGAGCTCTACAAACGCGGAAAGAAGAACAAGGTGCAGCAACAGCCAATGCAGGTGTTGGCGGCGCTTCTGGAGAAGGCCGGAGAGGTGGTAACTCGCGAGGAGTTGCGTGCGGGGATCTGGCCCGCGGACACGTTCGTGGATTTCGAGCACAGCCTGAACACGGCGATCAAGAAGCTGCGGAAGGCGCTGGGAGACAATGCAGGGCGGCCGAAGTACATCGAGACGTTGCCGCGCAGGGGTTACCGTTTTCTGGTGGAAGTGGAGGCGGCCGGAGAAGCTCCGCGGGCGGTGGCGAAGGGTGGGAGTCCACTGGCGGGAAAAACATTTGTACTGGAGGGCGAGGAGGGATCCGAGTGCGTCGTCGCCCCGGTGGACGAAAAATGGTTTGAAGAATGGCAACGGCTGAAGCAGCTGGGGGATGATGTCGGCGTATCGATACTGATCACGGAGAAGAGGTTGTTGCTGTTGGGGAAGGCGAGCATGGTGCGGCTGCTTTCGGTGAAGGGTGGAACGGGTTGGTGCGAGGTGCGGATTCTGGAAGGGGAGCATTACGGGAAGACGGCGCTGGTGGGGAGGAAAATGCTGCGGGAGGACGGAAAGGGAGCGAAAAAAGGAAGCAAAGGAACTTAATGAGGTGAAAAATCGCGGATTACTTTAATGGTTGGCACAGGTTGAAAAAACCGCAGGGCTCGCGGACTCTCCCTGCGCTACAGGTGGGCGAGCCTCAGCTGATTAATTGGTAGTGGTGGCGGCGGAGGCGGAAATCTTTAGAACCAGAACCTGGCCGTTGGAATGGAAGGAGCCGCCGGTGGCGGTCTTGGCTTCCTGCATGGGATCTTTGGGGAGGAAGTGAGTGACTTCGGCGACGAGCCCGGTGGAAGAGAGAGTTTTTTCGACGTAGTCGCGCTCAAGGTCGATATCGGGATCAATCTTGTGGGTCAGGCCATTGTTGCGTTGGTCGCGTTCAAATCCGATGTCGTGAGTGGCGGCGCCGACCCAGAGCATTTGTCCGTTGACGGTAAACGGCGCTTTCCAGATGCGCAAGTGATTGCGGGATTGGACGACCTTTACAGGTTCCGCGTGAGCCCAGCCATAATCCTGAGGGCGCCCGAAGAGATAGAGCTGGCTCATGGGCATGGTGAGATACGACTCAGATAGGAAGAGCGTCTTGTAGGGAAAGAGTGTTACATCGGGTGTAGATATCGGTTGTCGCCGGATC
>CAYOOS010000269.1:0-2614 GCA_964405585.1 uncultured Acidobacteriaceae bacterium
GAAATGTCATACAAGAAATCTGCCGCTTGGTTATCGCGTTCAAGTGTCGTCGTATCCCCAATTCATATCTTCATCAGTCGCGTCACCAATCCATCCAGTTTTTCGATAATTAAAAGGAAAAATTCAGCAATCGGCCATTTGCCCCGGATGTTAGCCTTTTCAGACAGCACGGGAGGCTCGGAAGTTATGAAGTACTCGCTACCAGGAAAGGTTTACCTGACAGGCGCGGGGCCGGGCTCCGCCAAGTTATTGACCCTGCGTGCCTTGGAAGTGTTGCAGGCGGCGGATCTGGTCTTGCACGACGACTTGGTTTCGCCCGATGTCCTGGCGTGCATCCCCGCGCGCACTGCCGTCCACAGTGTTGGCAAACGCTGCGGCCAAAAGAAAATTTCGCAGGACGAACTAAACCGCCGCATGATCAAGGCAGCTCGCAGCGGACAAACCGTCGTGCGCCTAAAGGGCGGCGATCCGCTGATTTTTGGCCGCACGCAGGAAGAAATCAGCGCGCTGAGGCAAGCTGGCATCGAATTCGAGATTATTCCTGGAATCACGGCGGCGGCAGCAGCGGCTGCGGAAGCACAAATTCCCCTGACGGAAAGAAGCGCCGCGTCAAAGTTGGTTTTCGTCAGCAATCATCCCAGCACCGATAAAATGCAAAGGGATTGGCACACCAGCGTGACTCGCGATGCCACCATGGTTTTCTACATGCCCGGCAACGATTTTGCCTCGCTGATCGCGGAGCTCGCCGCCAGCGGCCTTGGCGAACGCACGCCCTGCCTTCTGGTTTCAAACGCGGCGCGCCCCGAACAAAAAATGGTGCGCACAACTTTGGGCGCGCTGGAGTCCGCGCCAGTGGCCCATGCACCAAGCCTGCTGATTGTGGGAAGCGCCGTCGCCGGGGCCCGTGGCGAAGAGTGGCTCGCACCCGCAAGCAGTGCGGAACAAACGCATGCCCCGGAATCGCAAGAGTTTCATCTTAGTTTAGAGGAATCGGATCCGATCACCACGGAGTGATCAACTCACTCGCTTCTTCGACGTAAATTCTCCTGAACGCTCGGCAACCTCTTTCACCAAAACTCCCATTTTCGGATGCGAGGGTTCCAGGTCCACCGGAATGCCCAATCCTTCCAGCATTTCCGATGTACTGGGGCCGATGGAGGCGACCATAATTCCCCCCAACGCCGCACGCAGTTCTTCCGCTTGTCCCATGGTCTCGGCAATTTGAAAAAGATGAGTCGCCTGCACACCACTAGTGAACAGGGCCACGTCCACTTGGCGCTCGATCAGGGCATGGATGGCCTCGCGCAGCGGTTCCAAATCCACCGGCAGCGCCCAGCGATACACGGCGAAGGATTGCACGCTGGCTCCGCGTTCCTTCAAAGCCTCAAGAAGTTCCGTGTTGGCAACACCATATTCCTGTACAACGACGCGTTGCCCTTGCATTCCCCCGGGCAACTCCTCCAAACACGTAACTAATTCCCGCCAGGTGCAGGGCTCCGGCGCGGTCGCTGCCACGGGAACGTTCCACTCCCTGAGAACGGAAAACGGCTTGGGGCCCCGTGCCACCACTTTCACGCGCCGCAACGACTGAAAAAAGACCTCCGCGCGCTGCTCTTCTTCGACCACCTTCAAAAGCGCTCGAGCGCCCGCTCCCGTCAGAAAAACCACCACGTCAAACGCACCGGCAATCAGCTCATGCGTAAAATCGAGAGCCGCGGCGTTTTCCGCCAATGGCACTTCGCGCATCGCCGGTGCGGAAATCGCCTTCCCGCCATAAGTCTCAATCAGCCGCGAAATTTCCACGGCCCGGCGGCTCTCCAGCGCAAGCACCCGTAATCCGTTGAATCCTTGTAAGGGCAACAGTCCTACCTCACTGATCCGCTTGGAGGAATTCCGAGGGAAGTGCTGAACTTGGCTTGCGCTGCACCCAGCGGAAGGCACACGAGAAGATCCCGAATGAATTCGTCAGGCGAAACGTACCCCAACCGGCCGCCCCAAGGTGCCAAAATCCCCATAAAGTGTGGTTTCTTCCACTCTCACGAATCAAACGCATCCTTTAAATACCAGCAATTCAAAATTTAATTAATAGGGCTCAGGTGATGCTCGCTAGAGGCGCGGATCGACCGGCTCGCTTTCCAGTGCAAGGACACCAAAGACACATTCATGCACACGTCGGCAGCCTCGAGGCTTCTCCCCCTGGGATACTGTGGTGCGCCAACGGGCGTGGACTGTTTCTACTGAAGCACCAAAAGAAACGGGTCCAGCAAGCCAGCCTATCGGGCACGTGCGCAGACCGTTTATATGACCTGTACTTGACATCGTTTTCAACTATAATAATCAGTTTTGCTTTGACGTCAGACGCACGTTGAACTTGATCGCTTTCGCGACGCGCCGTGCAATTTCGTTCGGGGCAGGCGGCCCTGGCGAAGTAGTTCAAGGAAGTAGAGCCATGCACAAACACACAATTCGACTCGTAACAGTTGCAAGTTTCGTGATTGGGCTGATGGCCCCGGCAGTTCGGGCGCAAAACACAGTGCAAACCATTGCCGGCGGAGGGCCGAACAATCTCCCGGGCTTGAAGTCGAGCATGGGATATCCCACCGCTGTGGACATC
>CAYOOS010000269.1:2624-6172 GCA_964405585.1 uncultured Acidobacteriaceae bacterium
ACGTTTACGTCGCCGGTCTCTACTCGGAACGGGTCTTCAAAGTGGATACCACTGGCAACGTTACGGTTGTGGCCGGCAATGGAGCGCATGGAGGCTCCCTCGGAGATGGCGGCCCAGCCATCAGCGCCGACCTTACGTATCCGAGCGGTGTGGCCGCGGATAGCGCGGGCAATATTTTCATAGCGGATAGAACCTTTTGCAGGATTCGTAAGGTCTCGGCGCAGACTGGCATCATTTCCACTGTGGCGGGCACGTTTGACACTTGCTCGTACTTCGGCGATGGCGGGCCGGCCACTAGTGCAGCGTTGAATGATCCCTTCGACGTGGCCGTGGATGGGTCAGGGAACATCTTCATAGCAGATACCTGGAACTGCCTGGTTCGTGAGGTTTCCGCTTCCACCGGTATCATCTCCACCGTGGCAGGGACGCCGCCAGCAACCGGGCTGATGAATTGCGGATACTCAGGGGACGGCGGACCGGCCACGAGCGCCAAAATCGGCCAGCCCTACGGTTTGGCCGTCGACAGCTCAGGGAACATCTTCATCGCCGGTGGTTGCGTGATTCGCAAGATCTCCGCCTCCTCTGGCACCATCTCCACTGTGGCGGGCACTGGCAGTTGTGGATACTCCGGCGATGGAGCATTGGCCACGAGCGCCCAACTCAACCAGCCCTATGATGTCGCCGTGGATGGGTCAGGGAACATCTTCATAGCAGATACCTGGAACTGCCTGGTTCGTGAGGTTTCCGCCTCAAGCCAACTCATCTCCACCGTGATGGGGGACCACGACCTCGGATGTGGATACTCCGGCGATGGAGCGTCGGCCACCAGCGCCCAGCTCAACCAGCCCTACGGCGTAGCCGTGGACAGCTCAGGAGACATCTTTATCGCGGATTACAACGACTCTGTGATCCGAGAAGTTTCCGCCTCTACGGGCAACATCTCCACCTTCGCCGGCGTTGCCGTGGCCGATCCGAACCACATGGGCCAAATGATCGGCATCCCCGCGTATTGCGGCGATGGCTATCCTGGCCCGGATGCGGAGCTCGGATTTCTGAACGATACTCCTTGGGCTGCAGGTATGCATACGGACCGTTCTGGGAACGTGTTCATTGCTGATACGGCCAACAACGTCATCCGTGAAGTATCCGCCTCCACGGGAATCATTACCACTGTGGCCGGAAACGGCTTTGTCGGCTTTTCCGGCGACGGCGGCCCAGCTACCAGCGCCGAACTCTGGGATCCAAGGGATGTGGCTGTGGATGGCTCCGGAAACATCTTCATCATGGATACTGGCAACTGTGTCGTTCGCAAGGTCACGGCCTTCACCGGTGTCATCACCACCGTGGCGGGGACGCCGCCGGACAGTTCAGGCAATTATTATTGCGATTTTTCAGGCGATGGCGGGCCGGCCACTAGCGCCGAGTTAAATCCTTTCGACTTGATGATTCCGGCAGGAGGCGTGGCGTTGGATAGCTCCGGCGACCTTTTCATCGCCGACTCCGGTAATGGCGTGATCCGAGAGGTTTCCGCCGCAACGGGAATTATCACCACGGTAGCGGGAATTGCGAACAGCATTTACATCGGCGGAGGTGATGGCGGCCCTGCCACTAGTGCCTCCCTGAATACTCCTTACGGCGTGGCCGTGGATAGCTCCGGGAACATCTTCATCGCGGACACCCACGACTACGTAATCCGCGAAGTAACGGCGGTCAACGGCAACATCTATACCGTCGCCGGCAACATGACTTTGGGTTTGGGCTTCTCAGGTGACGGCGGCCCCGCCGGCTTAGCCCAGCTTCGCAACGTCTACGGCGTGTTCCTCGACCCCGCGGGCAATCTCTTCGTTCCCGACCCCGAGAACTGCGTGATTCGCGAGGTTTCTGCCTCCACTGGCAACATCGCTACCGTGGCGGGGGCGTTCAACCCCAACGGCGATTACTTTTGCGGATATGCGGGCGATGGCGGGCCTGCGTTGAGCGCCATCTTTGATGCTCCATCAGCCGCTGGGGCAGACACTTCCGGGGACCTAGTGGTGCTGGACAGCATCCGAGTTCGCACCGTGGCGGACCTGGTGCAAGGGCCTGCACCAGCCGCCGTTCCTTTTCCCAACCCTCTGGCGTTCTCCAACGTGCCTCTGGGAACATCCAGCACGCTTACCGTAATGCTCAGTAATCGAGGCTCACTGCCAAACAGCGTCTCCACCGTGGCCATCTCCGGCGCGAATGCCTCCGACTTCTCAGAGACCGACAGTTGCGCTGGCCATTCCCTGGCGGGCGGTGGCGTCTCCTGCGCGATCAATGTGAAATTCACCCCATCCGCCGATGCTTCGGAGAGCGCACTGCTCACCGTCACTGACGCCGCGGGCACGCAAACCGTCGCCTTGAACGGCACAGCCGTGAACGCGCCAGAATTCTCGCTTTCCGCCCCGACGCTTCCGTTCGGCAATGAGCAGGAAAGCGTAAAGAGTTCACCGATGAGCGTCACGGTGACGAACAATGGCAACGCCGGTCTGATGGTCAGCACTGTGGCGGTCAACGGCGCCAACGCCGGCGATTTCGCAATCAGTGCGAACACTTGTAGCGAAGGAACCGTGGCGGTGAATACCTCATGTTCCGTAAGCGTGACGTTCAGGCCGACCACAACGGGCGCCGAATCTGCTTCGCTGCAATTCACTGATAACGCACCGGGCAGTCCGCATTCGGTTGGGCTCACGGGTACGGGGACGGATTTCTCCATAGCTCTCGCTCCCGGTAGCTCGAGTACCGCCACCGTGCCGGCGGGAAGTCCGGCCACCTACAACCTGCAGGTGTCAGCGATCAGCGGATTCAATGGAACCGTCGCGCTGAGTTGCACCGGCGCGCCTCCCGAAGCGACTTGCATGCCTTCAGAAGCTTCGGCTACTCCGAATGGAAATACTGCCGCGACATTTTCTGTACAAGTGACCACGATGGCTCGTTCCATTGCTCCGCCTGGTGTCGGCCGGCAGTGGCGTCCATTCGATGGTTTGCGCATCTTGCCGATGGTTCTTATGGTTGCTCTAGCGTTAACGCTGCTGGCTTTCGGTTCGCGCTTCCGAGGCGCCGCTGAACAGCGGCGACGTGCTTACGCCTTTGCCGCCCCGCTTGGTTTCCTGGTGCTCGCCATCATCCTGATCGGCTGCGGGGGCAGTGGCTCCAACAGCTCGCAATCGGGCGGCACGCCAACCGGGAACTACACCTTGACGATCACCGGCACCTCGAACGGCGTGAGCCACTCGCAGACCTTGACACTGACAGTGAATTGATACGAGATAGCCCCAAAGAACGCCCAAGGAATTGAACCGGGCGGTTTGGAAGGATCGCTTATGGAAGCGCCGGTGCGGTCCAGCGTAATTACCCGCACTTCTGCCTAACGAGTTTTCCCATCGGAGATACCTCGAGCCTTCCGCGAATATGAAATGCCAAGTGCTCCCTTCTATCCTGCGCGAGCACATAGGGCCTCAAAGAGACAATCTGAATTCAGCGGCCCCTCGTCCAATTCAATGCAAACCTTTCGGTGGCCCGAAACT
>CAYOOS010000270.1:0-6159 GCA_964405585.1 uncultured Acidobacteriaceae bacterium
GGTTTTTTCATGGATGAAATGTTCCGATAAGTTGAAGCAAGCGAAATGGTTAAGCGCGTAGAAGGAACCTTATTGCAGGGGATTTGCATCTCTAAGAGGATGAAATAAAAAGGGTTAGCCGGGGAGGCCAAAAGGTTCACGTTAACGTTATAGATTTTCCTTGACAAGATTCTGCAGTCTAGTATTTTAATAATACTGATTCTGGGTTAGTTGTTCAGAATATCGTTATTCAGCAAAGGGGTGTATCAGTGAAAAAACGGTTAATAGGTATTTTGGTCGTGTTGTGCTGCGCCATCCTGCTAACGGGGGGGACTCTTTGGGGTCAAGGAATTTTCGCGACTCTGACAGGAGTCGTGTCCGATCCGTCGGGAGCGGTGGTAGCCAACGCAAAAGTGGTTTTGAAAGACGCCGTGTCGGGCTCTCTGCGCGCTACGGTGACGAGCAGCGATGGGTATTTCTCCTTCGCTTCGGTCCCGGTCGGACAGTACGGCCTAGCCATTGAGGCGCCGGGTTTCCAAACGTATAAGGCGGATGCCATCAATTTGGGAGGCGGCGAGAACCGCAACCTTAACATCTCCCTTGCGATTGGCGCGGCCAGCCAGACGGTCGAAGTCAACGCGCAAGAGACTGCTCTTGTAACAACAGACTCCGGCGAGAAGTCCTTTGCCTTGGAAACCAAGGAACTGGAGAACTTCATCCAGGTGGGCAGCAACGCCGCCGAGTACATCAAGATCACGCCGGGATTCGGCATTCAAAACGGCACAACAAATAAGGCCAATTACAGCGGCCAGACCATCGGCATCAATGCCAACGGGGACTCCGGCAGTCAGAGCCCGCTGAACGCGGCCTTTACGTACAACGGTCTACCCACGAACAGCCTGGACATCACGGCGGACGGCGCACACGTGGCCGATCCCGGATGCAACTGCGACACGCCGGTCAACCCCAACTCTGATTTCATCCAGGAGTTCAAGGTTCTGACGTCAAACTACAGCGCTGAGAACCAGAAGGGGCCGATCGTCATCACGTCGGTGACGAAGGCTGGTGGCACTGAGTTTCATGGCAGCGGGTTCTTCTCTGCAAGAAACCACGTTCTGAACTCAAATGACTGGTTGAATAACGCCAGCGGCGTATCTCAACCCGCGAACTCCTACTATTACCCCGGTGGCACCCTCGGTGGCCCAATCATCATCCCGGGAACGAACTTCAACAAGAGCCGCCAGAAGCTGTTCTTCTGGACCGGTTTTGAATACTTCAAGCAGACTCTCGACACCGGGTTGCTCCGCGCGACGGTGCCGACGGCTGGCGAACTTGGTGGCGACTTCTCGGCGGCCTCCGTGGCTCAGGAAGGTGCCGTTACTGCCTCCGGCAAACCTCCGGGCGAGATAAATGCTCTGGGCCTAGCGGCTTTCGGTGGCACGACGACGATCCCCGCATGCACGGGAACTCCTAACGGCGGATGCATCGATCCCAGTATGCTGGCCCTTGCGAAGTTGTTCCCAGCCGCGAACGCAGATCCGGCTTCGACTGGCGGTTACAACTACGTGCAAGCCGAAGTCTTCAGCCAGAACAACCGGCAATGGACCATCCGCGGCGACTACAACATCAGCGACAATACCAAGGTCTTCGTTCGCTACAATTACCAGCGGGAACTGCAACAGTTCCCCGTGGGCCTGTGGTGGCGGAATACCGACCAGGTTCCGTATCCAACTCCGATCGAAGGCAAGAACAAGTCGGATTCATGGGCCGGGACGGTGACCCACGTATTCAGTCCGACAATGACGAATGAAGTCGTTGCCGCTTATACGTTTGTGGGCTTTCCAAACGTGTTCTCGAATCCCAACGTCGTCAGCCGCTCTACCGTGGGCTACGCTTATACGGGTCTCTTTAATAATGGAGTCTCGCAGATTCCGTCGTTCGGCCAGTTTGGCCCCAGTGAAGCAGCGCTGGTGTTCAATCCTGGCGGATTCGAAGATGGCGGGGCTTCCGAAGGCCTCTATGCCAACAAGTACATGCCCAGCGTGAGCGATACGCTCACCAAAGTGATCAAGAATCACACCGTGAAGGTTGGCTTCTTCTATGAGTGGATTCGCAATGCCCAGCCGGCCAACAATTACACCAACCAACTTTTGCAGGTTTCCGCGGGCAGTACGTACAGCTACGGCAATGAGTATGCCGACTTGCTGACCGGCAACCTGAGCAATTACACGGAAACGAACTTCAACCGTGTAAATGATATCGCCTACACGACGTATGAATTCTTCGTCCAGGATTCCTGGAAAGCCACGAAGCGGTTGACCATTGACTACGGCATGCGGTTTAGCCACTTCACGCCGTGGGAGGACCGTTTGGGCTTTGGCTACTCCATCTTCAATATGGCGGCCTATAGTCCAAGCTGTGCATCTTCCTATTGCGGATTCGAGTGGCACTCAGCCGATCCGTCCGTCCCCGTTGGCGGATTCCCGACTAGGCCGATGTTCTACCAGCCGCGTCTCGGTGCTGCCTATGACCTGTTTGGAAAAGGCAAGACAGTGCTCCGGGGCGGTTGGGGACGTTCCTACTACCATTCCGGCCAGTTCACCAGCGGGTTGGATGCATCGGCGGGCGTAAAGACCGTCGGTTTGTCGCAATCCAACTGGAGTTCAACGGGCGCGAGTGGTTGCCCCACGATCACTGCGAGTGGTGCACCTCTAATTCTGGGTGACTTCGCTTCTTGCCTGAACGTCTCTGCCAGTCCTGCAGGGCCTTCGGCGGTAGACTCCACGGATAACAATCAGCCTTATACCGATAGCTGGAGCTTCACGGTGGGACAGCAAACTCCCTGGCAAGGTTATTTGGAAGCTGCCTACGTCGGCAACCGCAGCAGAGACCTGGAAAACAGCACGGGTGGCGCAGGCAGCAACATCAACCTGGTTCCGCTCGGGGCAATGTTCTCGGCCACTGACCCGGTCACCGGCAATGCCAACACTAACCCGGGTTCAGCGAATGCCAACGATTGGAGGCCTTTACAGGGTTATGGCGATCTCAACCAGGCCACTAACAATCTGTATGCCAACTACAACGCATTGCAGGTAACTTGGGTACGCCACGTCGGCCGCTATACCGTCCAAGCCAACTACTCCTACCAGAAGTCGTTGGGTATCGTTGCCGCAACGTATAACCCTTTCAATCTTGCAAGCAACTACGGGGTCCTGCCGGGAGACCGCAGGCAACTCTTCAACGTTGCTTACTCGATCGACGAGGGCACTGCGATCCATACTTCCAACCACTTTGTGAGCGGAGCCGTAAATGGGTGGCAACTCTCAGGTATCATGTCCATCCAAAGCGGCGCCAACCTCACCTACGGTGGAAACACTGGTGAAGCCGGTTCCGCACCAGGCACCAATTACAACATGCAACTTTACTGCGCACCGACCGGTACTGAGTCTTCATCGGCGTGCCCGCAAGGCGCTGCAATTTTCCCGGGATCGGACACCGCACACGGCGGCTCTGTTGTTAACGGCATTCCGATCAACAACCAATCCATACTGGGGACAAACGCTGTGCAGTTGAACCCCATCGTGACCTGCAACCCAGAGAAGAACCTGGCCCCGCATCAGTACGTCAATGGGGCTTGCTTCGCTGCGCCAGGTACCGTTGGAACGAATGGCCCAACGCTACTGCCGGTGGCTTACGGACCAGCGTACTTCAATTGGGATATGGCAATATTTAAGAACTTCAACATTTCGGAATCGAAGAAACTTCAATTCCGGGTTAATGCCTATAACTGGCTGAATCATCCGTTGTATTCCTTCCCCAGCGGAAGCAACCTGACCCTGCAGTTCCAGCAGGATCCGATCACGCAGCAAATCACTCAGGTCAATTCCAACTTCGGTTATGCGACCGAAAAGAATGGCAATCGCATTATCGAACTTGTTGTGAAGTTCTTCTTCTAAACTTAACCCAAGCAGTTTCGACAAAAATGGGATGGCTTCGGCCATCCCATTTTTTTTGTTCGCGGGATGAAACTAGAAGGCCGGGGACGGATTTTGATAGCATGGATGGGCGGCAGGAAAACCGTGCTTCGTATGCGAAAAATTACACTCTTTTTGATATTGAGCTTTGCCGCCGTGGCTTGGGCGCAGAGCCCGCTGGCCACTCCAGAAGCCCTGGTCCAGGACGCCATCAACAAACAAAAGGCCGGAGATCTGGACGGGGCAGTGCGCGAATACCGGGAGTTCCTGAAGGCCCACCCGGACGTGTCGGCAATCCGGGCAAACCTAGGAGCGGCTCTTGCGGGGCTGGGACAGTTTGAGGAGGCGATCAAGGAATACAAGATTGCACTGAAGCTGTCACCGTCGGCTCCGGGCGTTCGTCTGAATCTGGGCTTGGCGTATTACAAAATGGGGCACATCGGGGATGCTACGGATACCTTGGTCAAGGTGCACAAGGCAGATCCGTCGAACTACCAGGCGACGCTGCTGCTGGGGGATTGCTACCTGCGGATGGGCCAGAATAAAGACACGATTCGTGTTTTGCAGCCGCTGGCGAAAGAGCGACCGGACGATCTCGCGGTTGCCTATATGCTGGGAACAGCCTTAATCCGCGACAAGCAGGTGGAGCAGGGCGAGATTTTCCTCGACCGCATTTTGCGCAACGGCGACTCTGCGGAGGCGCATCTGCTGCTTGGAATGGCCAAGCTTGAGGCGCTGGAATATCCCGCTGCGCTCGCGGACCTCAACAAGGCCGTGGAGATGAATCCGAATCTTCCGGACCTTTACTCCTATTTGGGCCAGGCGCAGATGGCCAGCGGCGATATGACCTCTGCCCGTGCGTCGTTTGAGAAGGAGTTGGCGCAGAATCCCAACGACTTCGAATCTGAGGCTGGCGGTGCTGCTGAAACAGGATGGCGATTATGACCGCGCGCGCAAACTGTTGGCTCAGGCACTCCTTGTACGTCCTGGCGACCCCGGCGCGCTCTACCAGGTGGGAGCAACCGATCTGGCGGCGGGGGACCTGGACCGTGCTTGCGCCATTCTGGAGAAGGTGGTGCAACAGTCGCCGCAATTTTTGGAAGCGCATGTGTCGCTCGCCCAGGTCTACTACCGTCTAAAGCGCAAAGACGAAGGGGACCGCGAGCGGGCACTGGTGCAGAAGCTCAAGGCCGAACAGGACGCCAAACAGAACGAAACCAAGGGCGAAGTGCACCAATAGCCCTCCTGTAGGCTTCCAGAGCCCCTTGGAAGGCTTATCGGCGCAGTGGAGGCCCAAACTCCCACCTGATGGACATTGCATAGCGGCCGTATGAGCTATTTCGAGGGCTCGTCGATCTTGAGGAACTGATCGGCGGCTACGTCTTTCAGCACTTGCTGGATGCCGCTGGGCCAGCGGATTTCGATGGAAGCAACCTTGGTTTCCTGCCCTAAACCGAAGTGGACGCGTTTGTCGCTGGAAGACATAAAGCCCACGCTGATGGAGACATGGTTGTAGAGCACGCGGCCGGAAGCGGTGGTCAGCTTGATTTTCGCGCCGATGGCGTCGCGGTTGCTCTTGTGGCCGGTGAGGCTCAGCATCAGCCAATGATTGCCGCTGTCGGCGGTGTTCATCAGGATGCGCGGATGTTCATTCAGCGACGTGACCACGATATCCAAAGAGCCGTCGTTGTTCAGATCGCCGAAAGCTGAGCCGCGCTGGTAGCCCTTGTGAAGGAAGTCCTTACCCATCTCCCCGGAAACATCGATGAAGGTCTTGCCGTCCACGTTCTCGAACATGGTGTCGTGTTCGGGCGAAGTGTCGTCCACCTGGTCGACGTCGCCATTCGCGGAATAAATGTCCTTCCAGCCGTCGTTGTTATAGTCGATGAAGCCGTTGCTCCAGCCGGAAAAGGGCAGACTCATCGTCTGGATTTTGGTGGAATAAGGAAAGGTGAAGAGCTTGCCGTTGTTTCTTAAGAGCTGCCAGACCTGGTGTCTGAGGTTGTTGTAGAAGATGTCCACCTTGCCGTCGTTGTCGTAGTCTTTGGCGTCCGACCCCATGGAGGAGCCGGTGCGCGCATTGTCATCATAACCAACGCCCATCTCCAGGCCTTTTTCTTCGAAGGTGCCGTTGCCCTTGTTGATGAACAGGGAATTGGGTTCGGTGTCGTTGGCGATGAACACGTCGGGCCAGCCGTCGTCATTG
>CAYOOS010000271.1:0-6139 GCA_964405585.1 uncultured Acidobacteriaceae bacterium
CGAGTTGGTTTTCGGGCTGCCCACGATGAGCAAAGCGCGTCGCGCGCCGTCCTGGCCTGCAAGAGGCGCACCGGGCATAACCGGCGCCGGCATCAACGACGCGGCAAGCTCGCCGTAGGGCAAAACGTCCGACCTGCCCAACAGTGTTTGCAACCGCTGCCGTAGCGTATCGGTGTCCTCCGTGGCGAGAACAACTTCCGCAGCGTAGCTGGGCGGATGGAAATTGATGGCGTTGCGCCCGGCGAGGGTCCTGAAGATATGCGCTTCATGTGGATTGGGGCGGCGCTGGACTCCGAGAATCAGGAAGCGCGGCCGGCGTGCGTAGCGCGGCGGGTGGTGGACTTCGCCATGATCCATCTGGAAGTAGGGAGAGGCGATCTGAACGAGCCGGTCCACCATTTTCTTGAGATCCGGCGAGTAGCCCCCGAAAGTCACGGGCGTGAAGAAAACCGTCGTATGGCTTTGGATGATGGCCTGGGCGATCTCGCGGCCGGCATCCGCCTCAACACAAATGCCGGGCGTCTCCACCCAGCATTTAAAGCAACCGAGGCAGTGGGCCAGTTTCATTTCGCGCAAAGCAAAGGTCTCGATGTGAGCACCGGTTCCCTTGAGCACGTCAGACAAATTGCTGAGAACCGGTGAAAGGTCCGGATCGGAGGAGGCGGAACCATCGAGGATTACGACTTTTTGCGGGGGCATGTGGATTCCTCCGGCCGGCAACCCGGCCAGCCTAAGGCTCGGCGGGTTGCTGGGCAGGCTTTGGGATAAATGGGAGCGGCACGATGGCAGGATATCAGTTTGGGAAGTCACTGCGATGTGACGATTAGCACAGAATCGGATCATGTTAACGGTTGATGAAAACCACCTTGTGTTGTCTCAACGAGTTAAGCTTGGGCCACTTCTTCCTCGAGAGGCCAAACGCAAAAAATTCGCACGACTGTGACGCGGCAGTTGAGTTATATTCGCGTGCGCCCAGAGCCTTCGTGTTGTCACCACGAGAGGAGATCTTCGATGCGCCAAACCATTGGCAGAATCAAATCCGTCCTGCTGGTCGCTGCCGCGAGCAGTGTTCTTTCGTATGCTGCCGTTGCGCAACAAGTGCCTCCGCAACTCCAGCCGCCCTCGGGCGAACAACTTCTTCTGCAAGTGCATGCGATGGGCTCACAGGTTTACTCCTGCAAGGCAGATGGCTCGCAATACGCCTGGACGTTGAAGGCTCCAGACGCCGCGCTTTTCGACAAGGATGGCAAGCCGTTCGGCAGACATTTTGCTGGCCCGTCGTGGGAAGCGAACGATGGCAGCCGCGTCACGGGCAAGGCCGTTGCTAATGCCCCTTCGCCCGACCCCGATTCCATTCCGTGGTTGCTTGTGAACATCGTCAGCCACGACGGAAATGGCGTGCTTTCTCGCGCCACATCCATTCAACGGCTCAACACCAAAGGCGGTAAAGCGCCCGCCTCAGGCTGCGATGCCGCGCATGCCGGCCAGGAACTTCGCGTCCCGTACACCGCCGACTATCTTTTCTACGCGTCCAAGTAAGCGGCGCCTGACGAAAAATTCTCGTGAAGAGGGCGCATCTTTATGAACTCAGCGAGCGCATCGTCGGACAAAATCATCGCCACAGGCCGAATCTTTTTTTCTCTGGGGTTATTGGGCCTCGCTCTGCAATTCTTTTACTTCAGGCAGTTCATACCCGTGGTGGTCCCGTGGTGGCCCTCGTGGATTCCTGGGCGTCTCATTTGGATTTACCTGATAGGCGCAATTCTCTTCGTCATTGGGGCAATGATCCTGACCGGCAAAATGGCGCGCTTCGCGGCTACGCTATTGGGCGGTTTATTTTTGTTGCTGGTTGTTCTCCTGCAGATACCCGCTAACATTATGGGGCCGGGCGCGGCCCATATTGGAGCCTGGACAGGTGCGTTTAAAGCGCTGGCGTTTTCTGGGAGCGCCTTCGTTGTGGCTGGGACTCTGCCCGATGGCGTGGGCGAAAGTGGACACAGGCCTTCGTCCCTCTTCGGACTGCTGGAAAAACTGATACCGCTGGGAATGTATCCATTGGCGATTATGGTGACCGTGTTCGGGGTGGACCATTTCTTGTATGTCCCCTTTGTCTCGTCACTTGTGCCCGCGTGGATTCCGTGGCACGTCTTCTGGACCTATTTCGCGGGCACGGCGCTGATTGCCTCGGGATTGGGGATGATTTTCCGGGTCAAAGCACGCCTCGCCGCAACGCTACTGGGCGCGATGATTTTTGCTTGGGTGATTGTTCTTCACATCCCGCGGGCCATCGCCGATCCCTACGGCGCAATCGGTAACGAATGGACCAGCGTCTTCGAAGCGCTGGCCTTCAGCGGCATTGCGTTCATCCTGGGCCGCATCCTGCGCTGAGGTGCTGAGTCTTGAGTATTCAGTTATGAGTTGTAAGTCTTCCGAGAACAGAACCCCAAGACCAGCACTCAAACCGCGACGCTCGGCCTCCTCCGATGGGATTAGACATCTAGACAGTTGCATCCGACAACGTTAGGGCCTAGCATGAAACCATGCCCAAGGCGAAAGATGTCGATACCAGAAAATCCGACGCCGTCGTGAATGACGAGGATGAAACTACCCTTGCCGCGATCGACGAGGGACTCCGCGACGCCAAAGCAGGCCGTTCTACTCCCATCGATCAAGTCCGTAAGTTGCTGCCCAAATGGATTACCGCCTCCTCTTCACGCAAAGGGCGTTGAACGACCTCGCCGCAATCATCAGCCATATTGCCGAAGACGATGGCGAAGCCGCTTCCAGGTTTGGCGATTCGTTGCTGGACCACATTGACTTGCTGAAGCGTTTTCCCCGCATGGGTGGCACGATCCGCAACCGAGCACGCGTGCGCAAGCTGCTGCACAGTCCGGTGCTGGTTTATTACCAACTCCGCGAGGACCGCAGGCTGGTGGAAGTGCTCCACTTGCGCCATGCAGCTCGGGAGTCGCCTCGTTTCTAGCCTTGGACGGTCAAATAGCCTATCTCCGCATCGCGCGGTAACGATCAGCTCATTTCAGGCTTGGCGCCACTTTAGGAAGACGGCGGCGAGCGGCGGCAGCGTAAGCGCCAGCGAGTGACGACGCCCCTGCCACGCGTGTTCGTCGGCGTTCATGCCGCCTAGATTGCCAACGTTTGACCCACCGTAGATGGCGGCGTCGGTGTTCAGCACTTCTTCGTAGTGGCCGGCGCGCGGCACGCCCAGGCGATAACCGTAGCGCACCACGGGCGTGGCGTTCAATACGACCAGAATCACATCGTCGGGATTCTTTCCCCGGCGGATGAAGGAGTACACGCTGTTGTCCGAATCGTTGGCGTCAATCCACTCGAACCCCTGCCACTCGAAATCCACCTGATGCAACGCGGGCTGCGCGGCAATCAGCCTGTTGAGGTCGCGGACCAGATTTTGCACGCCGCGATGCGAATCGTACTGCAGCAGGTGCCAATCCAGGCTGCGCGCTTCATACCATTCATTCCGCTGGCCGAATTCCTGCCCCATAAACAACAGCTTCTTTCCCGGATGCGCGTACTGATAGGCGAACAGCAGACGCAAATTCGCGAACTGCTGCCACATGTCGCCGGGCATTTTGTGGAGCAGCGAATTTTTCCCGTGCACGACTTCATCGTGGGAAAAGGGCAGCATAAAATTTTCGGTAAACGCATAGAGCAGCGAAAACGTCAGCTTGTTGTGCTCGTAGCGCCGGAAAACGGGATCTTTGGAAAAATAGTGCAGCGTGTCGTTCATCCAGCCCATGTTCCACTTCAGGCTGAAGCCCAGGCCGCCCAGATACGTGGGGCGCGAAACGCTGGGCCAGGACGTGGACTCTTCCGCAATGGTCAGCACGCCGGGAAAGCGCAGGTGGGCCACTTCGTTCAAACGCTTGAAGAAATCTATTGCTTCCAGATTTTCGCGGCCACCGTAGCGGTTGGGAATCCACTCACCCTCTTTGCGCGAGTAGTCCAAATAGAGCATGGAAGCGACAGCATCCACGCGAAGGCCATCAATGTGATATTTGTCCAGCCAGAACAGGGCATTGGAGATGAGGAAATTCTGCACTTCGTTGCGGCCGTAATTGTAAACTAGCGTGCCCCAATCCGGATGCGTCCCCTGGCGCGGGTCGGAATGTTCGTACAGATGCGTGCCGTCAAAGAGACTCAGCCCGTGGGAATCGCGCGGGAAATGCGCGGGCGTCCAATCGAGGAGCACGCCAAGTCCAGCCTGGTGGCAGCGGTCCACAAAGGCCATGAAGTCCGCCGGCTTTCCGAAGCGGCTGGTGGCGGCAAAGTAGCCCAGCGTCTGGTAGCCCCAAGAGCCGTCGAAAGGATGCTCCATGATGGGCATCAATTCGATGTGCGTGTAGCCGAGATCTTTTACGTACGGAATGAGTTGATCGGCGAGTTCGGTGTAGCTGAGCCAGCGGTTGTTCTCATCGGGAATGCGCCGCCAGGAGCCAAGGTGCACTTCGTAAACCGAAATGGGCTGCTCCAGCCACTTTCGCTGCGGGCGTTGCGCCATCCAATCGGCGTCGTTCCAGGGATGAATGTCGAGTCGCGCCACAACCGAGCCGGTGTTCGGGCGCAATTCCGCAAAAACCCCGTAGGGATCAGCCTTCAGAGGAAGCATCTCGCCGCGCGGGCCAATAATTTCGTATTTGTAAATCGCGCCTTCGCCCAGGTCGGGAAGAAACAGTTCCCAGATTCCGGAAGAGCCGCGCGTGCGCATGGGATGAACGCGGCCGTCCCAGTGATCGAAATCGCCGACAACGCTGACGCGCCGCGCGCTGGGAGCCCACACCGCAAAATGCACGCCGGAAATGCCGTCCACCGTTTTAATGTGCGCGCCGAGTTTTTCGTACGTGTCGTAGTGCCGGCCTTCTCCCATCAGGTACAGATCAAACTCACTGAGCAGATAGGGAAACGCGTAAGCATCGTGGACTTCAACCACCGCCCCATAATCCGTTCGATAGCGCAGCCGATAGCTGGAAGGCGCCGGCGCCAAATCGCTTACCAGCGGGAGTTCCACTTCGTAAATACCCTCCTGCCGGACTTTTTTCATGGGCAAGGGATCGGCTTGCCCGCCCCAAAGGAGTTGCAGTTCGGATCCGCGCGGCAGAAAGACGCGCACGAGCCAATGACGTCCGCCAGGTGTTTCTATCGGCTGCGGACCAAGAACCGAGAAGGGGTCAGCGTTGCGCCCGGCAATGTGGGCATCCAGTCGCGCTTTGGCGGGATCGGGCGCGGGGGCTTTCGTTTTACGGGGAGGAGAATCGGGCACGGGAGCATTCTATCGGATTCTGCCCGGGGGTCCAATGCCCAGCGCTGGGAAAGTTGCGCAACTCAGGATTCCAGATGGCGCCCGCAGGAGGGAAGAGTTAAGAAAACCAAAGCGGCGGCTGAGGGATTCCGCGCCCGAGTTCGTCCCTCAACCGCCGCAGTCGATGGCGACTTGCGTTGCCACCAAGTCCATTCCGTCCAAAGGATCGAACGTGAACAGGTTGGCATCCCGCGCAAGCGCACGCAATACAACGGAACGCGCAAGAATCAGATCGTTTGAATGAAGCTCAACGACGAGTAAGTATCGTTAACTTCCAAGAAAAATCGCGGGGAAAACGCCACGTCCAGAGGTCCACAAGACATCTGGCAGCGCCCGGACCCGCCTCTAGGCGACGCTTGCGACGGGGCCTCTCCCGCGATAGAGTGCTGGCACGCTGACGAAATTCAGCACGGCTCTATGGCTTAAACTTTGCAAACTGAGGGGCGCGCCTTGAATCGATCTTTCGCAACATCCGCGGCTTTGCTGTATCTTGCATGCAGCATGATTCCCGGCACAACGCTCGCGCAGGATCGTTCGCAAGCACGATCCATGGTGATTTCGCAGAATGGCATTGTGGCTGCGGAATCGCCGCTGGCGGCGCAGGCTGGCGCACGCATTCTGGAGCGCGGCGGCAACGCCGTTGATGCCGCAATTGCAACGAACGCCATGATGGGCGTGGTTTCCCCGATGATGAACGGTATTGGCGGGGACCTGTTTGCGATCGTGTACGATGCGAAAGCCAACAAGCTTTACGGGCTGAATGCCAGTGGCTGGGCGCCCAAAGGCCTCAGAATCGAGCTCCTT
>CAYOOS010000272.1:0-6138 GCA_964405585.1 uncultured Acidobacteriaceae bacterium
GGCGGGCGTTCCGCTCGTATGCGAGAGCCCTCAGGAACCAGTCCTTGGCAATTTGGAATGCTTCTCCTTCCTCTTTGTCGGTCCTGTATGCCCAAAGGCTACCCATGTTTTCCATCGCGAGAGATGTCCTGAAGTATGGACTGGATCTCCTTGTCGGCGTTCCAACGTTCGGCTTTCTCTTTGAGGATTAAATAGGTCCGCATGCAACCGCGCGCAAAGTCCTTCACTCCGGCACAGTCCTCGGTGCGGTAGGCATGTGCGTCAAAATGGCGCGGCCCCTCGTAGCCGACATCCTCGAGAAACTTCACCAACCAAAACGATGATTTGAAGTTGGCGGAACCGAAGCGCAGATCCTGGTCGTATCGGCCAGGCATCTGATCGTTCAAGTCGATGTGAAAAAGTTTGCCCGCTTCCCAGGCCTGTGCCACGCCATGGACAAAATTCAAACCGGCCATCTGCTCATGCGCCATCTCCGGATTTACGCCCACGATTTCCGGATGATCCAGCGTGGAGATGAAACCCAAGTAGTGCCCGGTGGTGGACATATAAAGATCGCCCCGTGGCTCGTTGGGTTTTGCTTCGAGTGCGAAGCGGAATCCATAGCCGCGGTCCAAATTGTAATCGCAGAGATAGTTGACCGCCTCGCGCAGGCGCTTGACGGCCTCGTCCGGGCGGCGGCAAGCATCTGTTTCCACGCCCTCGCGCCCGCCCCACAATACGAAAATCTTGGCGCCCAGTTCCGCGCCCAAATCCATGGCGCGCATCGTTTTTTGTACAGCGTAGGCGCGGACCTCGGGATCGTTCGCAGTGAACGCGCCGTCGCGAAAAACGGGGTGGAAGAACAGAGACACTGTGGCCATGGGAACCACAACCCCGTACTGCTGACACGCGTTCTTAAATTCGCGGACGATGGCATCGCGTTCGGCAGTGGTAGCATCTATGGGCACCAAATCGTTGTCGTGCAGATTTACGCCCCACGCGCCAACCTCGGAGAGCGTGCCGACGATCTCGACCGGAGATCGCTCTGGACGCACGAAGTCCCCGAACGGATCACGGCCGCGATTTCCGACTGTCCAAAGGCCGAAAGAGAATTTGTGTTCTGGTCTAGGTTGATAGGATCCGTTGTTTCCCATGATTGTCTCCTCTTCGGCTTGAATTGGGCAGCCGAATTACCAGTGTTTTTGCCGCAATAGCTACGTTTGGGCCAGAAAGCACATCGATACTGTGACGATCAAACGCCCACGGTTGGAGTACAAACGCTGCAGAAGGAGCGAGGTTCGAGGACACCGCGGCCTTATCAGCAAAACCATTACAAGGAGGACAAAGCCGACGAACATACTAAGGAGTCCCAGCAAACCGGGAGAGCGCCAGTTCTTGCCGTACGTGTACGTTAACGACAAAAGTATAGTATCATGGGCCCAGCGCATTTCAAGAATTCATCGAACAAATCTTTGTCCCTGGAGGCCACCATGAAGCCTTCCCGCCTGAGAAGGGCATTTGTGCGTCCCGTCTCGTGGCCTCATTTCACTTGCCTTACAGGTCATTTTCGAACGTACGCGGGATATCCGCGGTGTTGCGTCCATGAAAAAAACGGTTCGGAAGGATGGAAGATATGAAGAAGCAACAAGCACCTGAGTCGCGTAGCAAGAAAGCCCTGCCGCCATACAAGAACCCGAGTCTTCCTTCCGCCCGTCGAGTAAAGGATCTCTTGAGCCGTATGACACTGGAAGAGAAAGCCGCGCAGATGCTCTGCGTTTGGATGCAGAAGGCGCAGACTCTGGTGGATCCGGACGGCAATTTCGACCTTCCGAAGGCCCAGGCCGCTTTCAACAAGGGGCACGGACTTGGTCAGGTCGGCCGCCCTAGCGATGCGGGAAAAGGTAAAGATGCGCGCGGCATGGCGGAACTCACCAACGCCATTCAGAAATTTTTTATCGAGAACAGCCGCTTGGGCATTCCCGTGATCTTTCACGAAGAGTGTTTGCACGGACACGCGGCTCCGGGTGGCACCAGCTTCCCACAGCCCATCGCGCTGGCAGGCACCTTCGATCCGGAATTGGTCGAATCACTCTTCACCATGACCGCCCTGGAAGCTCGCTCCCGCGGGGCGCATCAGGCTCTCACGCCAGTCGTGGACGTAGCGCGTGAGCCCCGCTGGGGCCGCGTCGAAGAGACGTACGGGGAAGATCCCCACCTGGTCTCGCGGATGGGGATTGCAGCGGTCCGCGGCTTTCAAGGTGACGCCAAGTTCCGCGACAAAAAGCGCCTGATTGCCACACTCAAGCATCTCGCGGGGCATGGCCAACCGGAATCGGGCATGAACTGTGCTCCGGCGAATGTCTCTATGCGCGTCCTTCGCGAGACTTTTCTCTTCACCTTCAAGGAAGCGCTAAGAAAGGGCGGGGCCATCAGCATCATGGCCTCCTACAATGAACTCGATGGCGTACCCTCTCACGCCAACAAGTGGCTTCTCCAGGACGTCCTCCGCAAGGAATGGGGCTTCAAAGGGTTCATCGTGTCCGATTATTTTGCAATCTGGGAATTAGGCTACCGTCCTGACACGCACGGCCATTTCGTTGCCAAGGACAAGAAGGAATCGTGCGCCCTGGCAGTGCAGGCCGGTGTCAATATCGAACTGCCGGATCCGGACTGTTATTTGCATCTCGTCGAACTCGTCCACAAGCGCGTGCTTAAGGAATCCCAACTCGACGACCTCGTCGCCCCTATACTCTTCTGGAAATTTGAGATGGGGCTCTTTGACGATCCATACGTCGATCCGGAGGAAGCCGACCGTATCGTGGGTTCCGATGTCCACCGCGAACTCGCGCTCCGCGCCGCTCGTGAAGCCATCACCTTGCTCCGGAACGAAAACAATTCCGTGCCGCTGGACCTGAACCGCTTCAAGACGATTGCCGTGATCGGCCCGAACGCTCATCGCAGTCTGCTCGGTGGCTATAGCGGTGTGCCCAAGCACGATGTCTCCGTCCTCGACGGTATTAAGGCCAAGGTCGGCGGCCGCGCCAAAGTGCTCTACAGCGAAGGCTGCAAGATTACCATCGGCGGCAACTGGAACCAGGACGCCGTCATCCCCAGCGATCCCGTAGAAGACCGCTGGCAGATTGCAGAAGCCGTGGATCTCGCCAAACAAGCGGATGTAATCGTGCTGGCCATCGGCGGCAACGAGCAGACTTCGCGCGAAGCGTGGGGACTGAACCACATGGGTGACCGCACCAGCCTCGATTTGATCGGGCGGCAGGAAGAACTCGTCAAAGCCATGGTCGCCCTCGGCAAGCCCGTCGTCGTCTTTCTGTTCAACGGTCGGCCGCTCTCCATCAATTACGTCAGCCAGAATGTTTCGGCCATCTTCGAGTGCTGGTATCTCGGGCAGGAGACGGGCCGCGCCGTGGCCGACGTTCTGTTTGGCGACTCTAATCCTGGTGGAAAGTTGCCTATCAGTTTCCCCCGTTCTGCTGGCCATTTACCGGTTTTCTACAATTACAAACCCTCCGCTCGCCGCGGCTACCTGTTCGATGATGTTTCGCCGCTCTACGCTTTCGGTTACGGGTTGAGCTACACGACGTTTGCCATCAAGAATGTTCGTCTGTTCAAGAAGACCATCCGGCGCAACGAAACCACGCGCGTTCTCGCCGATGTCACGAACACCGGTCAGTGCGAGGGCAGCGAAGTCGTACAGATGTACATCCGCGATTTGGTAAGTTCGGTGACGCGGCCAATCAAAGAGCTGAAAGGCTTCAAGAAGCTTTCCTTACGTCCAGGCGAAACGAAAACCGTCGAATTGGAGATCACACCGGAGCTGCTCGCCTTTTACGACGTGAACATGAGGTACGTTGTCGAACCCGGCGAGTTTGCAATCTTGGTAGGCAATTCCTCTCGCGACTGCGATTTACAGAAGGTGATTTTGCAGGTCAAGGATTGAACGCTGAAGAGATGAGGATTCAAATGACTCAAGCCATTCAAAGACTCTCTGTCAAGGAAAAGCTCGGTTACAGTCTCGGCGACATGGCTGCCAATTTTGTTTTCCAGTTCATGATTGCGCTGCAATTGGATTTTTACACGCATACCTTCGGCCTTACTCCGGCGCAGGCGGCATACATGTGTCTCACCATAGGCCTGGGAGTCGCCGTTCTTAACCCCATCATGGGTATAATCGCCGACCGGACCACCTCTCGGTGGGGCAAATTCCGCCCGTGGATTCTCTGGACAGCGGTGCCGTTTGGGGTCATTGGCGTCCTGACATTCACGACGCCACACATGAGCATGGCTTCGAAGCTCATCTACGCTTGGGTCACCTACACCCTGCTCCGCGTCGTATACATCGTCAACAATGTGCCCTACGCCTCGTTGACGGCCGTCATGACCGAAGATCCGGATGAGCGCACCAGCATCTCGTCCTACCGCCAGTTCGCAGCCAACTCCGCCGGTTTCATCATGCAGAGCCTTGCTATCCCGATGGTTGCATTCTTCGGCCATGGCAACGATGCACGCGGTTATCAGTTGACCATGGGCCTTCTGTCAGTGGTCAGCGTTGTTTTCTTCATTATCACCTTCCTCACGACGAAAGAGCGCATCCAACCGAACCCGCAACAGAAGATGTCACTGGGCCAGAGTCTATCCGACTTGTTCCGGAATCGTCCCTGGGTCGTGCTGTTCCTAGTCACCTTGTTCTATTTCACCGCCATTCTCGTGCGTGGCAATGTTATGCTGCCGTATTTCAGATACGTGGTAGGCAAGGTAAACCTCTTTTCCTGGTTCAACGGTTTCGGACTGGCTTCATTGCTCCTAGGCGTTGCCTTGTCCACCACGGTCTCCGTCCGTATGGGCAAGCGGGCACTCTTCATTGTGAGCATGCTCGTTTCAGGCGCCTTGTGCGCTCTGCTGTTCGTCCTGCCGCCGACGGCCACGTACGTGATCATCGGAACAGAGGCGCTCCGGCAGTTTGCGTTCGGATTGTCGGGTCCGATCCTCTGGGCCATGATGGGCGATGTCGCCGATTACGGTGAATGGAAAACCGGCCGGCGCGCCAGCGGCACCGTTACCTCAGCCGTCGTGTTCGCCCTCTGGGCAGGCCTCGCGCTCGGTCAGGCCATCGCCGGATGGCTCCTGTCTGCCTATGGCATGGTGTCCGGGGCCGCTGTACAGACAGCGCACGCGCAAGCGGGTATCCGTCTGACCGCAAGCCTCTACGCCGGCCTTGGCTTCTTTGCCGCAGCGGTGTGCCTCTTCTTTTATCCGCTGTCCCGTGAGCTGACCAGGTCGATCGCCAACGATCTCGCCGAGCGGCGAAAAGGGTACGCATCATGAAGAAAATCACCAGTCGTGTTGTAGCGAGGACATTGCCAATGGCATGTGCAGCATCTGTGGGCCTGGTGATTCTGCTCACGATAAGTTCGACCGCAACTGCACAAACACCTTCCCTCAAAGACGCCTTCAAAGGATCGTTCCTGGTTGGCGCCGCGCTCAACCCGGCCCAGTTCACCGAGGCAAATCCTCGCGATGCCGCGCTCATCAAAGCGCAGTTCAATACCATAACTCCGGAAAACGTTTTGAAGTGGGCGTTAGTCCACCCTCAGCCAGACAGCTACAGTTTTGAGTTGCCCGATCGCTACGTGGCCTTTGGGGAAAAGAACCACATGTTCATCGTCGGCCATAACCTCGTGTGGCACAATCAGACGCCCGCATGGGTTTTCCAGGACGACAAAGGCAATCCCGCGGATCGGGAAACCCTTCTGAAGCGCCTGCACGACCATATTTACACCGTTGTGGGCCGCTACAAAGGCCGCATCAACGGCTGGGATGTTGTCAATGAAGCCCTTGCGGAAGACGGCACCATGCGCCAAACGCCCTGGCTGAAGATCATCGGCGAGGATTATCTCGCGCAAGCCTTCCAGTTCGCTCACGAAGCTGATCCTCAGGCTGAGCTCTATTACAACGATTACAACTTGGAGAACGAAGCCAAGCTCAAGGGCGCTCTCGATCTGGTTCGCAAACTCCAAACTCAGGGTGTTCCCATAACAGGCGTTGGAATTCAAGGGCATTACCACATGGACTCGCCCACCAACGAGCAGGTGGATGCTGCCATCACCGCCTTCAGTAAGCTCGGTCTTAAGGTCATGATCA
>CAYOOS010000273.1:0-6129 GCA_964405585.1 uncultured Acidobacteriaceae bacterium
TGACGCGGCGTCCCTTGGGGTCACTATAGGTGGGGCGGGAAGAAGTGTCAAACGGGGAACGCGAAGGAAGCGTTGTGAGGGTCTTCAGGCAGGGGAGTTCTTGCCCAGAACCCAGTCCAGTCCGTCGTCGAGATTACGAAAGACGCGAATCCCCCTTTCACCCATGGCGTCACGAAGCGTCTCAAACATGCGTGCCATGCCAAATGCAGCATCGCTATCCGTAACGAACGCCCGGCGAGAATCAGGTGAGAATATAGAATCTCGCGCCAGCCTCTGCACTTCTTCCCGTTTGAGTTCTACTCGGGTGAGCTGGGTCCCATCCATTAACTGAGAGAAACTGGGATCAAAATCGGGATGCTTCCGGAGATTCTCCTGATGCGCCAGGGCGTCCGCCAGGGTGAGAACACCGGAAATCGTACTCATTACCAGCCTGTGTTCCTTATCAATTTTGAAGTAGGCGGGCATCAGGAATTCCCCTGTTCATCACAGTAAAACGAACGTCCGCATCCTCTCCTCACGCAGCCTGGATTTTACACCCACTGGCAATCTCCATTAACCCGCTGACAGGGCGCAGCTGTCATCAATCCAGTAAGGCCACGCCAGGTTCATCTGACTAGGGAAAGGCCGAAATGGTGGCTTGGAGAACGGCGATGTGAATTGTAAGTGTTTCTATTCATGTGGGTTAACGGAAAAGTGGGCGACTTTTTCCACGCGGAAGGGTTCAACGACAGGTAGGCTTGGCCACTGGCTGGCTGAGGAGGGACTTTGTATTTTGGTGTCCGCAGCGAAGACCGCTCGCCCCGGGAATGTTTCCTGGCTGGCAGGACTATCGGCGCGGCTGTTCTCCCTTTTATCCTCACGATTGTTTCAGCGCTGCTCGTATCTCCACGCACGTACGGCGCTGTGGGAGTCGTCCTCAATGAATCGCTCGACGAAAGCATGGATCGGATCACCGGCAGCGGCCACACGGCAGTCTATTTCTCCGGCATTTGCGCCGATTCGCCGGTGAAGCTCCGGCTGTGCCGCCCCGGCGAGCTGGGCTCCGTAATGAGCACGTATATCAATGTCGGGGAGGATCAGCCGTACGAATGGAACATCGTTCCCCTGAACATTTACCTGTACGGAGTGGAAGATCCGCGGAACCGTCCCATTTTCGGCTCGAATAAGATCAAGCACGTTTTGGAAGAACGGTACCGGGAGATGTACTTGGGGGGATACTGCGCCAGCCTGAGTTGCCAAACCAGTGGCAAGGCGGAGTGGCGGGAAATGGTGGCAGCAACGCTGATCCGTGGAGTGTACATTTTCGCGGTGGATACGACCGTGGAACAGGATCGCAAGCTGATCGAGGAATTTGATGATGCGGCGAACAAAAATCACTTTAACGGCGCCACGCACAATTGCGCGGATTTTGTGCGGCGCATCATCAATACGTATTTCCCGCACGCGGTCAATCGCGACTATCTGAACGATTTTGGAATGACCAGCCCGAAAGCGGTGGCCCGCACGTTCACGCGCTACTCCGTTCGCCATCCCGAAAGCAATTTCCGCGTGATGCACTTCGCACAAGTGCCCGGAACCATCAAGAGAAGCAGTGAAGTGCGCTCTGGAACGGAGCAATTATTCCGCTCGAAGAAACTGCTGGTCCCCATGCTCATTTTTGCGGACCACGAGTTGCCAGTGGTGGCGGCGTCCTACGTGTTCACCGGGCGGTTCAATCCGGAGAGCGAGTTCGAGAAACATCCAGCCGAGGAACCCGGACCAGATAATGCTGCGACGCAACCTGGAAGGGATGCCGCGGCATTGTGCAAGGAGCGATTGCAAATCGTCGGCACGCCCTCGGAATGGAAGAATTATCGCAGCGCCTTTGACTCACTGGCCGAGGAGAACAGGGACATCCTGCGGAGCCGGGAACTCGCTCGTTTTTTCAAACAACTGGACGAAGCTGGGACGGCATCCGTGGACAGTGACGGCACCGCGTGGATGGAGATTTCGGAAAACGGCGAGAGCTTTCGAGTGGGCGTGAGCGAAAGCAATGCGCTGGCGCCCGGGTCAGACGCGCAACTGTCCTACAAGCTGTTCCTTGCCCGCGCCGGGGTTTTCTTGAAGAGCCCCAAGCACCGGCGCGAGACGATGCTTGAGTTCCAAGGAGATTGGGCAAACCTGCAGCACGCATCGGCCGCGCTCGCCGCAATTTCCGCGACGAATAGCGCCTCCTACAAGTTCGCTCAAGCACGCTAACGCGTTCAAGAACTCAGCCTCGAGAAACTAAGAGTGCCACGAAGTTCCACTGGCGAGGCGCGCCATCCCGGAAGGCGGCAATTTGGAGCGAATCAGCAATTCCACCTGCTTCCAAACCGCCGGATCACACTCGATTTCGGTGTGCTCTTTAGAGAAGAAACGGTCGTACCACGGATACTGCTCGCAAGGTAGGGTTTGCGACTTGTACTCGGAGCGAAAATTGCCAAGAATTTTGGTGCGAGTAGCATCCGCAGCACGAATTTCAGGCTGGCCATGAAGAAGGCCGCCAGCCTGATAAAAGTTGACTGCTTCGGCCACGTTGGCGGGGATCATTGCGTCGTTCTGCCCCATTTTGGCGACACTGTCCACCTGAATGGTCAGGAGGATGGGGATTTTCTCTGTTTCCAATTCGCGTGCCAGCGTCACCGTTTCCGAACCGCCCCAACTCATCCCGTAGATAATGATGCGGGCATCCCGCTTCTCCTCGTCTGACAACTTCCCGTCGTGGTCAGCGTCCAGCAGTTTCAGGATTTTCTGATGAGCCTCCTCGCGGCGGCGATTTTCAAACACCTCCACGTACACACCCGACGGGTACGCATGGAGTAAGCGCGCAGCCAATTGCACCGGGTTGTGCACGACGTTGTCATGCCGGACGAACCCACCAACGAATCCCACTACGATAACGGGAGCTTTCGCGGAAATCGCTTGCTTGCTGCGTTCGCCCGGGACAAAAGACGCAGCGGGCGCATTCCGCGCGTGGCCAACAAGAAGGTTTGAAGACAACAAGAGAAAGGCACAACCGGGAACGATTAGTCGACGCACCGTTTTCCCGTCCGCACTAATGATTTCTGAAGAGTCGCGATTGCCAACAAGTTGTGGAGTTCTCCTTTCCTGACTAGCAATCTTAATACCTTCAGGTTACACCCCCGCGCGCAGTGGGACCTCTCCGAGTTTTTTTGGCGAGAGGAATCGCCCTGGTAGCAAGCAAAAAGGGAGTTCAGCTTGGGAAAGTGAGTTTTTCCTGGGATTCGACCGTAGTAGATGCGTCCTGCGCATCGTTTTTGGCGAGGATTTCTTCAATCGTCGCGAAAAGCTCACTGGGTCGAATGGGCTTTGAGGTGTAAGCGTCCATCCCGGCGGAAAGGCAGCGCTCTTTATCGCCTTTCAGCGCGTGAGCCGTCATGGCAATGATGGGGATATGGCGGCCGGAAGATTGCTCGCGCTCCCGGATGGCCGTGGTGGCCTCGAAACCGTCCATTTCGGGCATTTGCACGTCCATCAGCACGAGTTCGAACTCTTCTTTTTCCAGTGCCGCGAGCGCTTGCCGTCCGTTTCCAGCAATGGCAACGATGTAGCCGCGCTTTTGCAGAAGGCGGAGTGCCAGCGCTTGATTTACGGCGTTGTCCTCGACCAGCAGGATACGCACGTGGTTTCGTGCCTCCCGCAGGGAGTGCCGCGTGATCAACGGAGATTTCTGTTGCGGCCCGTTTTTCAGTAGATTCGATATCGCTTGCAGCAACTCCTTTTGGTGGAGAGGTTTCAGGAGGTACGCGGCGATTCCCAGTTCGCGGCAGCGGGCTGCGTCGCCAAGGCGGCCCGCCGAAGTGACCATCATGATCGTGCCGCCCATCAGCGCCGGATCATTCTTGATGCGCTCGGCAAGGGCAAAGCCATCCATGTCTGGCATCTGCCCATCAAGCAGAATCACCTGGTACGGATGAGTAGTGCATTTGGCGATTTCCAGCGCCTCGAGGGCGGCCCGGCCGCCCTCGACCGCCGTCGGCTGCATGCCCCAACGGGTAAGCAAGCCCGTGAGGACTTTCCTGCTGGCGAGATTGTCGTCCACAATGAGCGCGCGCAAACCGCGCAATTCATCCGGTTGAAGAAGCTCAGTGCGGGGGGCGGGCGAATCCTGGAGAGCCAAGCGGAGCGTGAAGTGAAATTCGCTGCCGTGGCCGGGCTCACTCTCGACCCAGATTGCGCCACCCATCATGCTTACAAGTCTGGCGCAGATTGTAAGGCCTAATCCTGTGCCGCCGTATTTTCGCGCCATGGAGCCGTCGGCCTGCGAAAAGGGTTCAAAAATCTTTTCCCGTTTTTCCTCGGCGATGCCAGGACCGGTGTCCCGTACGACAAAGTGCAGGCAAGTGAGGGAAGCTTCGCGGGAATCTTCAGCGATATGAACAATGATTTCGCCGTGCGCGGTGAACTTGATGGCGTTGCCGATGAGATTGGTAAGAACCTGGCGAATCCGGCCAGGATCGCCAGTCAGAGCCTCGGGGACGTCCGGATGAACGTCGTAGACGAGTTCCAGACCCTTTTGATGCGCCTGCACGCTCAGGGACTTCATAGTCTCGCCAAGGCTCTCGCGGAGATCAAATGGAATGTCTTCGGTGTCCAATTTGCCCGCTTCGATCTTTGAAAAGTCCAGAATATCGTTGAGGATGGCGAGCAGAGATTTGGCAGAGAATTGCACCAGTCCAAGATGATCGCGCTGCTCAGGGGTGAGCTCGGTGTCCAGGACAAGCTCGGTCATGCCGAGGATGCCGTTCATGGGGGTGCGAAGCTCATGGCTCATGGTCGCCAGAAAAATGCTTTTGGCTTCGCTGCCTGCCTCAGCGGCTTCCTTGGCGCGATGCAATTCGCTCTCCGCTTGTTTCAGCTCGGTCATGTCCACAAAGGTTCCGAGAACGAATTGAGGTTTGCCCTCAGCATTCTTGAGGATGGAGAGCTCGACGTTGGCGCGCACGAGTTTTCCGCCGCGCAAGATAAAGCGCTTTTCCATCCTCAAACGGTCGTATTCTCCACTCAACAATTTGCGGAATTCCAGCTCGTCCGGCTGGCGATCCTCCGGATGCGTCAACTCGTCGAAAAGCTTTAAGTAATGCAATTCTTCCGCCGTGCAACCGAGCATCCGCTGACAGGCCCGGTTGGTGGTGGTGTTTCCTCCCGGGAGCTTCGAGAGGGCGATGCCAATTTCCGCCGCATCGAAAACCGCGCGGAATTTCTCTTCGCTTTCGCGCAAAGCCGCTTCCACCTGTTTGCGTTCCGTGATGTCCACAAAGGTCACCACCGAGCCGATCACGTGGCCGTGCCTGTAGACAGGGTGCGACCAGTACTCAGCGGGGAAGCTGGAGCCGTCCTTGTGCCAGAGCACTTCGGTGTCAATATGCGTCCCTTTGCCGATGCGGAAGGCCTCGTAGATGTGACATTCCTCGACGGGATAGTGCGTGCCATCGGCCTTAGAGTGGTGGATTAGTTTGTGCATGTCCTTGCCGCGTATCTCGGCGAAGGATTCGTAGCCGGTCAATTGCAAGCATGCCCGGTTGCAGAACGTGCAGGCTCCAGTAGTATCGATTCCATAGATGGCTTCGGGGGCCGAATCCAGCAGAAGCGGAGCCAGTTCGTTGTTACTGAAGAGCTGAGCTGAGAAGCGGCGTTCCAGCGTCGAGACAGTGAGTGCAAATCCGAGCAGAACCAGAGTGACGAAAACGATCCCGGCAATCCCCAACGAGGAAATTTGCAGGGCATGCGACAAGTCTCCCAGGTCTCTCTGCGACGCGGTGAAGCTGGCGGCTGCCATTCCGGTGTAATGCACCAGGGGAATGCCCGTTCCCATCGCAATCGCACTTAGCGCCTTGCCCCAGCCTCCCGAAGTCGTTTCGCCGCGAAAGCGAAACTCGAGCAGCAGCGCGACGAGCGAAACCGCAATGGCCAGCACCACGGAAGCCGCGGCGATGGGGACGGAATAATGACACATGGCAGGGAGTCGCATTGCCGCCATGCCAACGTAATGCATGCCGGCGATTGCAGCACCCATCAGGACACTGCCGGCGAGCGCACGATAGGGGCCCATGTGCTCACGGCTGGCGACAAATAGGCCGATCGCCG